>JAZQAP010000031.1:0-4742 GCA_045545275.1 Thermoguttaceae bacterium
GTCTTCGCGCCGTCGGACGAAATCGTCCAGTTGACCGGGCGAACGGTTTGCGACCGAATCGTCGTTTTTAACGGCCCGCGTTCTCTTGCCGGCGACTTCCGGCAAGTGAAAATTACCGACGGCAGCCCCTTCACTCTGATGGGCGAGTTGGCGGATTAGCGAAACAACGCAGAATAGGCAAACTGAAAACGTGGCGACGGGGAAGCGGACCGTCGCGGCGTATTTTTATCGGGCGGCGAAGCGAACGCGAATCCGGAGACCGCGGCGAACGTCCCGGCGAAACGAAAACGGGTTTCGGCGGGGGAACGGAGAACGCAAAGAAAAGCGCGGCGAACGTCCCGGCGAAACGAAGGCGAGTTCCGGCGGGGGAACGGCGAACGCAAAGAAAAGCGCGGCGAACGTTCCGGCGGGGGAACGGCGAACGCGAAGAAAAGCGCGGCGAACGTCCCGGCGGGGGAACGGAGAACGCGAAGAAAAGCGCGTCGAACGTTCCGGCGAAACGAGGGCGAGTTCCGGCGGGGGAACGGAGAACGAAAAAAAAACGCGCCGGAGAAAAGACGGCGAACGTTTGCAAGCGGTTAAAATGTCGAAAGCCGCGCGGCGGGAGAAAAGAGCGAAACGTTGCGAAACGCCAAGAAACGAAAAAAGCTCCGAAATCGCTTTCGGAGCTTTCAAGTGGGCGCACATGGACTCGAACCATGGACCTCGTCCTTATCAGGGACGCGCTCTAACCAAACTGAGCTATGCGCCCGCCGCGTTGAGGAAACTTTCCCCTAACGACGCTATTATTCTAACGCGTTTTCCGAAAAGCGCAAGGGGAGAAACGTCGTTTTTTGACGTTTTTCTCAAAATTTCTCAAAAAACGACGAAAAGGCGAAAGAAAAGAGATTGTGTTAAAGGAAGAGGCGCGCCGGAGAACAAAAGTTGCGTCGAATAGGTCGAGCAACGAACGAGGCCGAAGAAGGCGCGTCGGAAAACGACGGCGAAACGAAACGTTCGGCGAACGAAGGCGAAACGGAGAAAAAACGGAGCCGCGTTCGCCGTTTAAAAAGAACGGCCCCCGATTTCCGAACGAAAACCGAGGGCCGAGAACGCAAACGTCGATCGCTAACGAAAGTTAGCGCCGCGCCGCCTTGTTGTTAAAGTCGGCGCTTTGCGTCGAGTTTTTCGACTACTTCCACGCTTCGAGGTAGCGGGCGAGTTTACGCGTATCGCGCCGCCTTGTTGTTAAAGTCGGCGCTTTGCGTCGAGTTTTTCGACTACTTCCACGCTTCGAGGTAACGCGCCAACTTATGCATGTCGCTGCCGACTTTGATCGGGCGTTGGTAAGCGCGAAGTTTGCTCATGTTGATGAGGTCTTCGAACGCCGGGAACGCGAGGCCCATCGGGTCGGAACCGCTGTTGACCGAGATCATAACGCCGTTCTTGCCGTCTTCGCAGAGCGCGCGGTAGCAGCCGACGCCGATTTGGCTGCCGACGATGACGTCGTAAGCCGTCGGTTGGTTGCAGCGAACTTCGTAACCGAATTGCAAACCGTTGAATTTGCGGCTCTTGCCGGTGCGGCGTTTGTATTCTTCCGCCATCAAACGGCCCAAACGGGACGAGTATTTGAGCTGCGAAACCGGGAAGTGCCCGAAGGTGTCCGGTTTGAGCGATTGATATTCGTCCATCGAAATGCACTTTTTGATTTCTTCTTGCGGAAGGAATTCGGCGACGCCTTCGGAGATGATCGCGACGAACGCTTTTTTGCCTTCTTTTTCGCGAGCGATCACGAGGTCGACCAAGTGATTGACGACGTGCGACATGTCGACGATCGTGCGCATAACCGGTTTGCCGTCCGCGTCGAGGACTTCCTTGCCGGTTTCCGGGTCGATCGTAACTTCGGTCGTTTTCCAGCTTTCGTCGATATCTTCGAGACCGACGACCGCGCTGGCTTCGCCGGCGATCGAGGCGCCGTAAGCCAACCAAGCCGCGGCGCGACCCATCAATTGGCAGACGAAACCGGCGCCCGCCGCTTCGCTGTCCGCCAAGAGGTTGCGAACTTGCTTCGCGAGGAGTTCGACCGCGGTGAAGTAACCGAACGTGAACGGAATGCCTTCGTAGTCGTTGTCGATCGTTTTCGGGAGGTGGACGACCTTAATGCGTTTCGCGTCGGCCGGTTTGCGGTCCATGAAGAGCTTGAACTTCGCGGCCGTGGTGAGCGTGTCGTCGCCGCCGATCGAGACGAGCGCGTCGATCCCGAGCGAGCAGAGCGCTTGGTAGACGGTTTCCATCGGGGCGAGCTTTTCGGCGTCTTCGAGGTCGGCCGGCGTTTTGAGGTGTTTGCCCGGGTTGGCGCGCGCGGTGCCGATGCAGATGCCTTGACGGGTGCGGAGGCCCTCGGCGGTGCATTTGTCGAGACGGACGTAGGCTTCGCCTTCTTTCAGGACGTCGCCTTCTTTGTAGTCGACGAGGTGCGTGTAGCCGTTCAACATGCCGTAAACTTCGACGCCGGCGCGAGCGAAGCAGATCGCGGCGCCGCCGATGACGGCGTTCGCGGCCGGGGCCGGCCCGCCGGAGAAGAGGATGGCGACTCGTTTAATGTCCGTGTTCGGACGCGAAGGACTGTCAAGCGCGGTGCTCATATTGGGAAAACCTTTCCGTTAGGATTAAATGTCGAAATCGGGCAAACCGAGCGAACCGAGGCGGCAAGCGAAACTCGGCGGCGCGGAAGCGGTTTAACGGTCGCGATTTCAACGGTCGACGAAAGAGGCGCGGCGCGGCGAAAACGGTCGAAAGAACGCGTCGACCCGCTCCGCTCCAAAATCCATTGATTCTATTTTATTACAAGCGGAAAATTTTGCAATCGGGACGGCGAACAATTTCCGCGCTTTCGAGTCGTTTTTAGCGCGAAGCGTCGGCGGCGGGAACGAGCGAACGATTTTCTTCGTTTTTTTCTTTCTTTTTGGCGGCCCGCGACGTTTTTTCGGAACGCCTTGTCGCGCCGCGCGTCGAAAAGAACGGCGACTTTTCGGTCGCGTCGTTAAAAAAGTAAAAATAGACAAAATGGGGGTAAGAATAACGTTTGAGAGAACAAGGGGGAATGGGTAAGATTACAGACGTTGTTTAGAAAAACGTTCGCGGAAAACGTCGGGAATTTCGGGGTTTTTCGGTAAAGAAGCGTTTTTCGGTCGCGTCGTTGTTATTGGTAAAATCGGCGCATCCCGAACGACCGACGGCCAAAACGCGTTGGTCGCTAAAAATTTTTTATTTTTATATAGTATTTTTTGACAAGTTACGTTAAACTAAATAAGAATACGTCCCAATAGGCGATCTGCGCGTCCCAAGGAAATCGAACGCCGCGACGACCGGCGATTTCCTTTTCGACGTTCTCCGACTCGTTCGGAGGGCGAGAGCGCGTCGGTCGCGAACGCCCGTCTCGACGTCGAGTGCGACGGGGGGACGGGACGACGTCGGAGCGCGTCTTTTTTCCTTTGGAAGAGCGCGCCGTCGGTCTCGGTCGTCGGCTTCGAAGCGGCTCGGTCGGTTCGGGGTTTCGATCGTATCGATTACTTAACGTTAAAATACGGCGGTAAAAAAAAGAGAAAAAAGGCGCGCGGTTTGGCGTCGACGAAGGTTTGGATCCGCTTTCGTTCGTTCGCGCCGCGTTCGGTTATTATTTACTCAAGGAATGAACACAATGTCGCAACAAGGTAAGCAATTTCTGTCCGGTCTTGTGAATCGCGTTTTTCACTCGAAGAAAAAGACGAACGCGCCGTCGCGCCGTTTGGGTATGGAACCGTTGGAAGATCGGCAATTGCTCGCCGTCGATCCGACGCTGTTGGCCGCGGCGAACGCCGAAGCCGCTCAAACGTCGACCGTTTTCGGGCCCGTCGTCGAATTCGACCTTTCCGCGTTGACCGAAGTCAAAGCCGCCGCGCCGAGCTTCTCCGTTTCGAACGGAACCTTTGAAGAAACGACGCTCGTTTCGAAACCGGAATCGTTCCAAGCGACCGTCGGCGACCTTGTCTCGCACGCGACGCTCGAAACCGGAACCCTCTCCGAACCCTCCGCCTCGGTTTACTACAAAATGGCGGACGGCGAGCCGTCGAGAGAACGTTCTCCGTTCTCTCATATGGGGTGGGCCGCGACTCTCGCCAATATGCTGACCGAAGCCGGTTGGGCCCAGCTGGCTCAAAAGGACGACTTCAGCTTGGTCGATCCTTACGACGAATTGAAAACGGAACAACAAGTCTTCGAGTATTTTACCAAGGCGTTTGAAAACGGCGGGCAAATGTCGCTTGAACAGGGGCTCGCTTGGTTTATGAACGGCGAATATGAGCCAATGGGCGACGCGTGGGCGAAGCTGCGAGACGAAAGCTCCGGAAACTTTTTCCCGACGAGCGAAGGTAACGATTACTATTTTGGAAGTTTGTTTAGCGAAATCTATTCGCCGCCTTACGCCGTTTACACTCCGTTCCAAATAATTCAGGACGAGTGCTTGAATCAAGGCGACTGCGTAGGCCTTGAGATTTGTTTCGCTAATAAAATAGTGAATAATGAAACGGGTGAGACGACCGAAGTTTTGTGGAGTTCCGACTCGGTTGGCCGCGATACCGATAACGACGGCGAGATCGATAAAGACGTGTCCTTTCCGAAACAAGAATGGGTAACCCTTTGGGGCTTTGAAACCGACGAGACGAAAGACGTCGGCGAACTCGATTATTACACCGGAATCAAAGTTTCGACGGTCGACGGCGACG
>JAZQAP010000032.1:0-7451 GCA_045545275.1 Thermoguttaceae bacterium
GAGCCAAGGAGTTGTCAGGAGCTTTTGTCTTCCTAAGACCGCTTGGCCCTCCGACTTAGTCGAAGACGTAAGCGAGCGCGCCTTGACGGAAGGTCGAGGACGCGTCGCCGGCGTCCGAGAACGCGGCCAAGCTGTACGAAGCCGGAACGGTGAAGGTAATTTTCGAACCCATGATCGGCGTTTGGGCGATCGGGTCTTTGTCGATTTCGACTTCGGTCGCGTCGACCGGGAGGCAGTTGACGAACGCGTCGCCGCGAAGGAGCCCGCGAACGCGGTCGAGTTGAGCGCGGACGCCGAGGTCGGCCCAAGTTTCGGCTTTTTTCAACGGGTCGCCGTCGATCGCGACTTGAAGCGCGGCAATTTCTTTTTTCAAATCGTCGATTTGTTGTTCTTGCTTGGCAATTTCCGTTTCTTTGGCTTTCGTTAGCGCGTATTTATTCGCCGCGAAAACGGTGAAAACGACGCATAAAATTGCGATCAAGACATATAAAACTTTGTTCCAAACGTTCATAACGCGCCTCATCCGCCTAATGTTCGAGGTGTGCTGTCGTGTTGTCGCGAGTTCCGTGAAAATCGCCGTAAGTTATTAATAACCGCCGTCGTGTTCGCGGGCGCCGAGACGTCAAAAACGACGCGCGCGGCGCGGCAAAAACTTCGCGGTTTATCTATCTTATCGTCCGGAGCGAGGGTTTTTTTAACGTATTTTATCAAAACAACGCATTTTCTCTAAATTAACGCGTCGGGGCGTAAAAAAACTAAGGCGCCGAAAATTTTTCTAATATTGATAGTATCGTCAAATTAGCGTTTTGTCAAGTTTTTTTTCCCGCTTATCTAAAAAAACTTTTTTCTCTTTTTTGCCCGGTTTGTTTTATCGTTAATATGCGAATAATCCGTTGTTTTTAACGGGGCGGGGCTTGCTCGCGCGGAAAACGACGACGGTAAAACGGTGATATTTATAATAAACGGTAAAAAAGGAGTAAACGATACGACTGAAACGGTCGATACAAAATATACGGTGAAAAAACGCGTTGAAAGGAATCGTCGCGTTTTTATCCTCCGCGTCGTCGATTCGCCTGTTTTCGTCGCCTACTCCGTCGCTTTTACTCTTGTTGCGCGACGCGACGAAAAAACCCGTTCCGGCGATCGTTCGCGGTGGGAAGCCGTTGGTTCGCGTCGGCGCGTCGACGTTTGGGTTTGAGCGAAAGGAGTCGCTTAAAAATCGAACGCGGCGCGTCGAAACGGTCGGGCGTTTTCGCAGGAGGCGACGACGCGCGCCGTTCGAATCGAGCGTCGAGCGAAGCGGGTCGCGTCGCCTTCGTTTTGCGGCGAACGTTTAAGGAAACGTTTTAACGGGATGACGGAGCGCGTCATGGTAGAGTGGAAAAAAGATCCAAGAAATAGGTTGGAGCGAGAAGAAGCGCAGGGACGCGCCGGCTTTTCGCGTTCTCGGTCGAAAGGGTTGGCGCTAATTTTAACGGGGCTTGCGCTGACGTCGTTCGCGGCGCCGGGATGTTCGCGCGGCAAGTATCGAGCCGACGCCGACAAGGAGGTTTACGGCCTGTTGAACACGGTCGGAAAAAGCTCCGAAGAAAAATATTGGGATATGGAGAACTTCACGCTCGCGGAGTCGTCGAAGTCGCGTTACGCGAACCGGTACAATCCGGACGCGCAACCGTCGCCGGTCGACGACTGCACCGCGGCGCGTTTGCTCAACGACGTCGAAGGGCGCAAGGGCCAAGAAAAGTGGAGCGCGAACGGTTTCACGCAAACGGTCGAGAACGAAAGTTGGCGCGACTCGTTGCCGGCTCCGAACGAAAACGGCGAAATCGTCGTCGACCAAAAGGTCGCGTTCGATTTGGCGCTCCTGCACTCGCCGGACTACCGCAACGCGTTGGAAAACGTTTATTTGGCGGCTCTTAACGTTACCGCCGAGCGGTACGCGTTCGACGTGAAGTTTTACGGCGGAAGCTCGCTCTTTTACCGCAACAACGGCGGTTTCAAAGACTCGAGCGCGTCGACCCTCGAAGCCGGAACGGCCGACGTCGGCGCGCGCCGCAAGTTGGCGACCGGCGCGGACGTCGTCGTTAGTCTCGCGAACTCGATGGTTTGGACGTTCAGCCCGGCGAACGACACGTTCACGCCGACGACGACGCTTAGCTACAGCTTGACGCAGCCGTTCCTCCGCGGAGCCGGGCGCGCCATCGTCTTGGAAGACTTGACGCGCAGCGAACGTCGTCTCTTGGCGAACGTGCGGCAGTTGGCGTTTTACCAACAAGGGTTTTACGTCGGCGTCCTGACCGGTTCGTCGCCGATTTCGGCTCCGTCGAGCGGCGGTTACCCGGGAAGCGGCGTCGGCGGCGTCGGCGCGACCGGCGGCTTTTACGGGCTCCTTTCGAATCAAATTCGAATTCGCAACCAAGAGTCGAACGTCGCGTCGTCGTTGGAAAGCTACCAACGTTACCAAGCGTACTACGAGACGAACCAGGCTTCGCGCGACAACGTCGACCGCGTGCGTCAAACGTGGCTCTCGCGCCAAAACGAGCTCGTCAACTTGAAAAACGGTTACCGAGATTCGGTCGAGAGCTATTTGATCGACCTCGGCCTCCCGCCCGACATTGAAAACGTCGTCGTTTACGACCCGTTGACCGAGCAATTTAATTTGATGGCGGAAACGATCGGCGATTTCCAAAAGGACGTCGACGCGCTTTTAAGCTGGCTTCGCGGGAAGGAGAATCGAGTCGTCGACGATTCGCGACGTTTTATCGAGTCGATCGAAGACTTGAAGAAAGAAACGGCGCCGTCGCGGATTTCGATCGCCGACCTGCGCGAAATATTCGCCGATTTCGACGAACAATTTGGGCGCGGATTGCAAGAAATCGTCGCCGACGTGGAGTATTTGGAGAACGAAGTCGCTCCGCGCCGCGCGGTCGCGTTGGACGCGCTCCGCGCTCGTTTCGAACGGGACAATCCGGAACTCGACAGTTCTTTCGCCGACTCGCGGCTCTTTGAAGAACGCGTCGCGCGGATTCGCGAAGACTTGGCGCGCCCGAACGAAGAGGTTAACGAATACGGCGTCGTCTTGAAATCGCGCGGCGTTCAGTACGACGTCGCGAAGACGCTCGATTTGATCGAGCAAACGATTTTGACCTATTCGCCGAACGACCTCGCCGCGATGATTGTCGAAAAACGCGCCAATCCGGGCGATTCTCCGTTCCCGTCGACGGTCGAAAACCTTGTCGACGAGTTGCGAATGACGGCGGAGATGAACGACCCGATTCAAACGAACGTCCTTCAACTCGAACGCGAATTGGCGGCTCTCGACGCGATGGCGACCGACGCCGACGTTCAAAACAGCGAAGAATACCGCAGTCGCCGCGCCGCGTTGAACAATTCGTTAACGGCGTTGCGTTCCGGCGCTCTCGCTCGCGACGACGTGTACCGCGTTTGGTTCAGCTCCTGCTTGGCGAAGCTGTCGTCGGCGTTGATGACGTTGCACTTGATTCAAGCGCGCGCTCGACTCGAAGCGATCGAACTTTCGAACGTCGACGTTTCGGCGGAATACGCGTTCCAAGTCGCTCGCGAACGTCGCCTCGACTGGATGAACATGCGTTCGAACCTCGTCGACCAATGGCGCAACATTGAAATCGTCGCCGACAAACTGCGAAGCGACCTGAGCGTTTCGGTCGGCGGTTCGGTCTCGAACGAAGGGTCGAATCCGGTGAATTTCAGCTCGGATAAAGCGCAGTTCACCGCCGGATTCCAATTCGACGCGCCGCTCGACCGCTTCATGGAGCGGAACAGCTACCGACAAGCGTTGATTTCCTACGACCAAGCGCGCCGCAATTATTACGCTTACGTCGACGGCGTTCATAAGCAAATTCGCAGCTCCGTGCGTTCCATCGAGTTGGCGCAGGTGAGTTTCGAACTCGACCGCGAAAGTTTGCTAACGGCGATTCAACGCGTGTACCAATTGCAGCTCGACCTGACGAAACCGAAGTACGACGAAACCCTCATCGATAATTCGGCCGAAGAACTTCTCGACGCGTTGAACTCCCTGTTGTCGTCGCAGAACTCCATTATGACGCAGTGGTTGCAGTACCAAGCGAATCGCATGGGCCTGATGCTGATGCTCGGCGTCTTCCAGCTCGACGAAACCGGACGCTGGGTCGACCCGGGAAGCATCGACGAATCGCTCTTGCGCGACATTATGTCGGACGTCGGAACGTCGCAAGACGCGTTGGCCGGGCTCGACCGACTCCCGACGTTCGAGCAACTTTCCGGCGGTCGTTCGCCCGAAGCGGTGCGTCAAATGACCGGCGACGCCGATTGGGGAACCGCGGAAAGCGATAACGCGAACGGCGCGAACGAAAACGGCGAAGCCGCGAGCGCGCCGTCCCCGGCGATTCCGGTCGCGACGACGCGGAGCGAATACGATTACCGTTGACGCGAAAGCGTTAAGAGGGAAGCGTTGAAATAAAAAAGCGGCGGAGCTTGCGGGCTTCGCCGCTTTTTGACGTTCGCAATTCCGCGAATTTGTCATTAATACTATAGGGCGCGTTTTTTCTCCGCTTTTTCCTTATTTTTGTTGAAAACGCTTGCAATCGGCGGCGCGATTTTTTATAATCGACGCAAAGAAACGTCGCGTCGGGCGGCGTTCGAAAGAGACGGCGCTTCGGGCGACCGACGAACGGCGAAAGGACGGGAGAAAAGGAAGATGAAGAAAAGAGAAAAAACGACGCGGCGTTTCGCTTGGACGGCGGCGCTCGGGTTGACGGCGGTTCTCGGCGGCGCTTGCGGCGCGTCGGCGTTCGCGCAGTCGGACGGCGTCCCTTGGGGCGGATACGACGCGCTTGGGCGAAATATTGTCGGACAAAAACCGGACGACCCGGCTCGCGTCGCGATTCGCGACGATAAAACGATCGGCATTTTTTACTTCCTTTGGCTCGACCCGACCTCGATCATTCCGACCGACAAAAACGCGCCGAAAGACGCGCCGCGCCCCTACGACCTAACGAAAATTCTCGAAAAAGACCCGAACGCCGTTCGCAATGAAAACGACGCGCTTCTCGGAACGAACGGGCAAATGCACTTTTGGGGCGAGCCGCTTTACGGGTATTACGACTCCCGCGACCCTTGGGTCGTCCGCCGTCATATGAATCTGCTCGCCGACGCCGGGGTCGACGTCTTGATTTTCGACACGACGAACGCCGTTACTTACCCTCACGTCTATTTGCCGCTTTGCGATCTGTTGCTCGAAATGAAGGCCGACGGCGAAACCGTCCCGCAAATCGCGTTCATGACGAACACCAAAGTCGGGCCGACGACGCAAAAAATTTGGGACGAGTGCTATTCGAAGGAAAAATACGCGCCGCTCTTCTTCCATTGGGAGGGCAAGCCGCTCATTCTGTCGAATCCGGCGGAGGTTCCGGAGGGCTTGCGCGACAAATTCACCTTCCGAACCGCGTACTGGCCGACGTTTGGGATGAAGAACACGCGGGACGCTTGGCACTGGGTCGCCGCGTATCCGCAGCCGTATTCTTGGACGAAAGACGAAAAAACGCCGGAACAGGTCAACGTCTCGACGTCGCAAAACCTCGCTCGCGACGCCGCCGGGCTGCCGGTTTGGATGAGTCGCGAAACGGCGCGCGGGCGCTCGTTTTACGTGCCGGAACCGGACGCCGACGGGAAAGTCGATTTCGAGAAATGGCGCGAGAACCCCGACCCGAACGTCGGGAAAAATTACGCGCAGCAGTGGGAGCGCGCTTTTGAACTCGACCCGCCGTTCGTCTTCATCACCGGCTGGAACGAGTGGGTCGCCGGACGTTGGGAAATCGGCCCGAACCAATACGCGTTCGTCGACCAATTCAACCAAGAGTACAGCCGCGACGTTGAGCCGTGCCGCGGTATGCACTTCGACAATTACTATTGGCAAACGGTCGACGGAATCCGCAAGTATAAGGGAACGCCCGACTTGCCGAAACCGATTCAAAAGCCGACGACGATTTCGTTCGCGCCGGACGCCGATTTCGCGCAATGGGACGCCGTCGAGCCGACCTTCCGCGATCACGTCAAGGAAACGATTCCGCGCGACTTCCCGGGCGTCGGCGGAACGCATTATCGCGACGCGTCCGGGCGCAACGACATAACGTTCGCGAAGGTCGCTCGCGACGCGGAAAACGTCTATTTTTACGTCGAAACGCGGGAGGCGATTCGACCGGAAACGCCGAACGGGCTCTGTTTAGGGCTCGACCTCGACGGCGACAAGACCGGCTGGCGCGGCGTCGACCTGCTGATCGGACGCTCGTACTCCGCCGACGGAAGCGCGAGCGCGGAACGTTTCGACGCGGAGAAAGCCGAGCCGGAAGCCGCTTGGAAGACCGCGTCGACCGTCGACGGCGTCCGTTGGAAGCTCGACGGGAATAAATTGCAAATTTCCGTTCCGCGTTCGATTTTGGACGCCGATTTCGTTTCGTTCAAATGGTTCGACAACGTACCGTTCGAGTTGCCGGAAGACCTTTATTTGAAAGGGGACGTCGCGCCGGAAAGCTCGTTCTTCTATCGCGCCGACTTCGATTTTTGAACGGCGTTAAACGTTCGACGGTAAAGCGTTAAAACGCGGTTTCGGAGGCGGCGCGTCTTCCGAAACCGCGTTTTTTTGTCGACGGCGGCGCGAAAACCGCTCTTGCGGCGTTTGCAAGAAAACGCTAAAATGGCGGCGGTAACGCCCGGGAACGGATTGCCGGCGCGTTTTCCGGAGACGGTCGCTCGTTAAAGCGGCGGTCGACGGTTTGACAAACAAGCGGCGAAGGAGCGCGAAATATGTTGCGACGACAAACGAAACGACAAACTTGGGCCCGCGTCGGCGGCGTTCTTTTGAGCGCGGCGGCTTTGACCGGCGCCGCTTCGACGACTGCGATTGCGGCGGAAACGAACGCCGGAACCGCGGCGCTCGCTCCGACGACGAACGGCGCGAACCCGTTCGCGGCGCGGCTCGTCGTTTTGGAGTTCGCGTCGAAAACGGACGCCGACGCCGACCGAACGAACGCGCTCCTGAACGCGATGCGGGGCAAAAATTATCCGATTCAACGCGTCGAGCGGGAAAACGGCGGCGCCGAGCTCTTCGCCCGCTTCGCCGTCTCCGCGACGCCGACCTTTGTTTTGCTCGTCGACGGCAAGGAAGTCGACCGCGTCGCGACGCCCGGAACGCCGAGCGCGGCGATTTTGCGCAACCAATTGCTCCGCCTTTTCGACCGAGGGCGCGAAGAACTCGCCGCGCGAACGGCGAACGCGGCGAAAAAGAACGGAAAAACAACCGCTCGAGTAACTCGCGGTCAAACGGACGTCGATTCGGCCGGTTTCGCCGTTTCCGGCGCGGCCGCTTCTTCCGCGCCCGTTCCGCTCGCGTCGAGCGCCGCCGCTTCTTCCGCGCCCGTTCCGCTCGCGTCGAGCGC
>JAZQAP010000033.1:0-18515 GCA_045545275.1 Thermoguttaceae bacterium
CTCCGCTCCGTCGCGCTAAACGACGAACGCGATTGGGTTAAAGTCGGCGAAAACCTTTGGGCGACGCGCCCGACGGAAATTCGCGTCGTCGGATCGGGCGGCGACTTTTTGACCGGCTCTTGGGGGCTGCATACCGAAAACGGCGCGAAAGCGTCGTTTAACGTTAACGAAGTCGACGGCGTTAAGACGTTCCGCGTCAAAATCGCCGAATCGGGAACGGCGGGCAATCACGTCCAATGGTCGAACGCGCCGTTTAAGTTGCAAAGCGGGAAATCTTACCGAGTTACGTTCGACGCGAGCGCGTCGATTCCGTTCGAAGCGCCGAGCGTTTCGCTGATGCAAGCGGGTTCGCCTTGGAGTTCTTACGGTTCGCTTCTCCAAAACAAATTCGCGCCGACGCAAAAAAAATCGCGCCAAGAACTCGTTTTTAAAGCGACGCAAACCGCCGAAGACGCGCGAGTTACGTTCTACTTCGGAACGCTCCCGAAGGGTTGCGAAATAGAAATTTCGAACCTCGTCGTCGAAGAGATCGAAGTCGACGCGCTCGAACTCGACCCGGACGTCGGCAACGTTATCCTCGACGGGAAAAAAGCGGCGTTCAAGCGTTGGACGCTCGACGACCTAAAAGCAAACGACGACTTCTGTTACGAACGAAGCGAAGGGCGCGTTTGGTACCGCTCCGATAAGAATCCGGCGCTCCGTTTCGACTCGATCGAAGCGGCGGTAATGCGGCACATTGTCGACCTTTCCGGCGTCGAATGGGCGGTTTTCGACGGACTCGACCTCCGCTACGGCGCGGCGCACGGCTTCGGCGGCTCCGGCAACGCTCATATTACCGTCCGCAACTGCGACATTTCTTGGATCGGCGGCGGCGACCAGTACCGCGAAGGAGGCGCCGGGCGACGCGTTCGGTTCGGCAACGGAATCGAATTTTGGTCGGCGGCGCGCGACCACCTCGTCGAAAACTGCCGCATTTGGGAGGTTTACGACGCGGCGATCACCAACCAAGGCTCCGGCGTCAACGTCGAGCGGAACCTCGTTTACCGGAACAATCTCATTTGGAACTGCGAATATTCGTTCGAATATTGGAACCGCGGGCCCGAGTCGGTTACCGAGAACGTCGCGTTCGTCGACAACGTTTGTCTTAACGCGGGTTACGGTTGGGGACACGCGCAACGCCCCGACCCGAACGGTCGCTGCGTTATGTTCTACTCGAACACGGCGCAAACGAAAAACCTCGTTTTGCGCGGCAACGTCTTCGCCAACGCGACCGAAAGTCTCGTTCGCTCCGACGTCGATTGGACGCCGGAACAGCCGCGCTTCGAAGGAAACGTCTATTGGCAAGACGACGCGGCGCTCCCCTACGTCCGTTGGCTCCACAAGAATTACGCGAAAAACGAATTCGACGTTTGGCGACAAAACGTCAAGCAAGAAAAAGACGGCGAAATCAAACGCGTCGACGTCCAAAGTCTTATCCCGAAAGACGTTCGATAACGCGAGTCGCTAAAAAACGCCGGACGGCTTCCGTTTCGAGAAAGTCGTCCGGCGTTTTCGTTGCTTCTCGATTTTAACCGCTTTTACAGTTTGAAGTTAAAAACTTCGCGCACCAAGCGCGTCAAGCGTTGCAGGAGCGTTTGCGGTCGCGCTTTAATCTTCGTTTTCGCCGTCATTCCGACCTTAACTTCAAGATTTTCCGGCTCGTCCAAATCGACGCGCACTCGGAACGACGCGCTTTGCGGACGCTCTTCGCCGCCTTCGACCGTCTCCGTCGCGACCGGGCCGCCGCCCTTGGCGGAAAGTTGAAACGGAACGCTTTCCATCTTTTGACGCTCCACGTCGTCGATTTCGCGCACGTCGCTCAACAGCGTTTCGCTCGGAAACTCGTTCAGCTTAATCTTCACCGAAGCGCCCGGCGCGACGAAATCGATCTTCGCTTGGTCGACGATCGCCACCGCCTCCAATTTCGCGGGATCGCCGATACTGCAGATATGCGTTCCCGGCTCAAGGGTTACGTTCAAGTTGCGCGGCGAAAGAGGCGTTCCCTCCCATTGGCGCAACTCCGACGACATGTCCTCGAACTTGTTCTCGCGGTCGACGCGATAATACGGCGACACGACGACGCCGTCGATCGGCGCGCGGAGTTCGAGCTGTTTGCGCTCCGCTTGAAGTTCGGCGATCGCCTTGCGCAACCCGTCGAGCCGCGCTCGCAACTCTTGAAGCCGCGCGACGGCCTCTTGCTCCGCGCCCAACTGTTCGCACATTCGCATTTCTTGCTCGGTTTCGCGACGTTGTCCTTGCAGGGCCAACAGCTCCGCGTCGAGCGTCGGACTTTGCAGGCGCGCCAACAGGTCGCCCTTCTTCACAAAGTCGCCCGGCTCGATAAGCTCGCCGTTCGCTTTGGTCGCGATTTCGGCCAAGACGCCCCCCGATTTCGGCGCCAAGACGTTCGCCGTCGACGCGTCGTTCGAACGCAACTCGATCACCGCCGGCGCGTAAATCGAATACGGGAACGGAATTAAACAAAAACCCGCGATCAACGCCAACACGGCGGAAAGCGACAGGTAAAAGCGCGTCTTTTTCACTCGGTAAATTCTCCCCGGCGTCCAAAAAAACTTCGCGATCTTCCAAAGCGGCGCGATCAACAGCCCATAAAGCGACATCGCGGCGATAATCTGCGCGATCACCTTCAAACCGTAAGCGTCGAAAAAGTGATAGACGAAGAACAAAATCGACGCGGTAACGACCCAGCGGTACGACACGGCGCCGATCGTGTAAAGCGCGAACCAACCTTGATTTCGCTTCGGCAAAAACGGGTCTTCCTGCTGCTCCATCCCCAAAAACCACGACGACGCCTTTTGCGTCATAATCTTCGTCGCTTTTTGGCGCATGTTCGGGATTTCGAGCAAGTCCGACAGCAGGTAGTAACCGTCGTAGCGCAAGAGCGGGTTCATATTGAACACGATCGTGCTGAGCGACGAAATAAACATCACGTTCAAGCACAGATAGTGCAACAAATTCTCGTTCGTAAACCACCAAATAAAGGTGCATATCGACGCTAAAGTACACTCGACGAAAACGCCGGCGACGACGATCCCCGCGCGCTTCCACTTGCTCGGAATCATCCAAGAGTCGGACACGTTGCAGTATAAACACGGCGTCAACACCAGAATCATCACGCCGAGTTCGTGGCACTCGCCGCCCCAATATTTACACGACAAGCCGTGGCCGAACTCGTGAAGCACCTTCGTAAGGCCAAGCGTAATACTCAGCAAAATCAGGTTTTCCGGGCCGAAAAACTGTTGGAACTCCGGCAACTTCGAACGGAAATGGTCGAACTCGATTCCGACCAGCAACAGCGCCGCCGCCATCAAAACCAAGCAAAGGCAAAGCGTTACGGGATGGAAGCACCATCGGACGTAAGGCATGAGCCGGTCGAAAAAGCGATTCGGGTCGACGCCTTTAAAACGAATCGCCAAAATGTTCGAACACTGCGCCATCACCTCCTTGCGGCGGCGTTTCTTGCGCCGTTTCAGGAGTTCGTGCCCTTGGTCCGGAACGCCGACGACGATCAGGCTGCACTGGTGCAACTGCCCGACAAACGACTGAATCTCTTCCAGCGTAATCTTTTGCGGAGGAAAGCGCGCCTCGAACGCCTCCTTGATCGCGTCGAGGCTTTTCGTTCCGTCGAGCTGTTCTAAAATGAAATATTCCTCGTCTTGGAAACGATAATATTTCAAGCCGATCGGGTCTTTGACGATCCAATACGACCGCCCGAGATACGTCGCGCGCTTGGCTTCGAGATCGCTCCGCGCGTAAATCGACAACACCCGTTCCGCGCTCGAAACCAGACTGTCGGCCAACGAAGCCATTCGCTTTCCTCTTTACTTCTTTTCGCTTAACTCGTTAATTTTCAGACAGTTCCGCCCGTTTTTTTTCGTTTCGAACGCTCAAAGGGAACCGGTCAAGGCGCTTTCCGGAGCGGAAGCGGGGGCCGCCGTCGACGCGGGAGCGGAAACCGCCGGTTCGTCGACGCAAATTTCGACCGTTACCAACGCGCCGGGGTTCAAGAGCCAATAACCGGCCTTATTCAGTCGGTTAGCGACGTCGGCGTAAAAATAATAATGTCCCGACTCGACCGTTTGTCGCACGTAAACGACTTTTCCCTCCAACTTTTGCGGTTCGGCGCCGGGGCGTCTCACTTCGACGACGACTTTTTTGTCGGCGATCGTTTCCGGCGCGTAACGGTCGGCCGGAATGGAACCGTTGATTTGCACTTTGTCGAGCCGCACGATTTTCAGGATTTCGTCCCCTTCGCGGAGCCATTCGCCTTCGTTTTTCATCACGTCGTCGATAATCCCGTCGATCGGCGAAATCAACTTGCGGTCTTCGATCGCGACCTCGGCGGCGTTGACGCGGGCTTCGGCGACCTTCACTTTTTCGATGTTGACTTCAAGATCGAACTTCGCTTTGTCGATCGACTTATAAGCGCGATGATACTCGTAACGTTTTTCTTCGACTTCTTCCGGCGACACGGAGCCCGGCACCGTTTTGTTCAATTCGTTGGCGCGCTTCCAAGACGCTTGCGCGACGAGAGCCGCCGCCTCCGCCACCTCGATTTCAAGCGTTTTTTCGGCTTCCTTGCGCGCGACGAGCAGCTCTTGGTCGGCGACGATCTTTTGCTGCGCTAAATCGGAGTCTTTTTGTTTCCCGAGGACTTGCCCCTTCGTTACGCGCATGCCGCGCAGAAGGGGACGGAGAGCCGCGTTTTTCGAACCGTCCGCCGCCGCGACTTCTTCGAAAACGCCGAGTTCGACGAGCAAGCCTTGTCCGTTCGCGCTAATCAGCGCTTCGTAACCTTCGCCCTTTGGGATAATGACGCTCGCGTTCGAAACGACGATTCGCCCGTCTTTCTCGTAAACCCCGGACGGCGTCCCGACGTTCGAAATCGCCGGCGCCAAGATTCCGGCGGTCGACGCGGCGGAAGTCGCCGTCGCTCGAACCGTCGGCGCGTTGGGGTCTTCCATCAGCGCGCGTTCCAAATCGTCGTTCGCCCAAACCGCGACGCTCGACGCCGCCGTCAACGTTAAGACCGCCGCGACGCTTAAACGCGTTTTCCGTTCGAATATCGTTCTCATTTTCGTCGTTTTCTCCCGACGTTTGTCGTTTATCTCGTTAAATCTCAACGCTTTCAACCGTTTCACTCGAACCAGAAGAAAACCGTTTTTTGCAGGAACGCGACCAATTCGTTAAAGCAGACGTACCCGAGCGGACGTTTGCCGCAGTAAACCTTCGCCGAAACGCCGGCCCCGGCGCGCGTTCCCTCCGGAAGCGACTCCGGATCGTCGATGGTCGCCCGCATTTGAACGGTCGTTTCCTCCGTTCCGCGATTTTCGGCGCGGTCGTGTTCCTCGACGACGGTCGCGTCGTAATTTTTCGACGGGTCGACCATCATCACGAACTTCGCGCGAAGCGCCGCTTCCGGGTCGTTCGCTTGCACCTTGCGGAAGTAGCCGTCGATATGCCCCATTCGCTTTTCCGGCATTTGGAGTTCGAGAATCAGCCCCTCCTCCGGTTTCGCGACTTCGAGCAAAATTTGGCCGGGCTGCACCGGTCGACTGCGGAGTTTGTTTTCCAAATCGAACGTCATCACCGTCCCGTCGATGGGGGCGCGAACGATCAAATCGTCGCGGCGCGCGTTCAAAATCTTTAATTGCAACAAGAGCGTTTTTTCGCGTTCCTGATACTGCGCCAACTGCCCGGCGACGCGAATTCGCTCCGCGTCTCGCGCTTGGTTTTTCGCTTCGTTGAGCGCGAGAATTTGCTTGCGCGTTTCGTTCAGCTCGCCGTCGGTCTTTTGCCACTCGGCCTCCAACTCGTTATTTGACAAGACTAACAGCACGTCGCCGGCCTTAACGTTTTGACCGTGTCGCACTTCGACCGCGTCGACTTTCCCGGCTTCGCGAGCGAAAATATTATGACGGATCAGCGGTTGGAGCGTTCCGTCGCAGTGCATGTTAAAGTTCCAAGGAACCAAAATCAACGCCAAAATTAGGGCCAAAATCGCCGCCGAAATCGAAATCGTCTTCGGCAGGTTCCGCGCCGCGACCAAAACCTTCGACTTGCCGATCGTTCGCCAAAGCCAACCGAGGAAAATCGAGTTGTGTTCGAGCGAGTTCCCGATCGCGACGCGAGCGTGTTCGACGACGATCTCGACGCGCTTCATCGTATGTTCCGAAACGCGAGCGTTTTCGATCTGTTCGACAATCAGCGCGCCGAACGGCGGGTCGACGATTTTCTTGTCTCGCTCCGTTTCGTCGGCGTCGTTTTCGTCGGTTCGACGCGGAATCAACGGATAAACGGCGATCGCTTTCGTGTGCGACGCGTCGACGTATTCCTCGATCGCCGTTTCGACCTGCGGCGCCAACTGCGACGAGTCGCCGGTGTAAACGATCGGTTCGTTCGCCGCGACGACCGCGGTCGCCAAGTCGCCGAGCAATTTCGCCGTTTCGGAGCGTTTGTCGACCATGTCCTGACCGGAAACCGCCTCGACGCGGGCTTTGCGTCCGCGGCAAATCGCGATAGAAACGCGGTCGCACTCGATCAAACGGCGGCCTTCGTTCGCGACGGTGTAAACGGTTTCCTTAAAGTCGAGCGTTTTATGAATATTGCGCGTAAAATCTTCAAGTTGCGTCCAAAGATTTTGACGGTCGCTAAAATTTTTAAGCTGGCGATTCTTATAAAAGTCCGCGGCGTAACGGGTTACCTGACGCACAAACTGCAGATACCCCTTTTGCGCGGCGGGGTTCGAGTCCGGACGTTGGAAGATTTCGACGATCCCGACGCGCTCCAACTCCGTCGCGACGACGCCGACGACGACGAGAAAATCGGTCGGGTTGCCGCCTTCGTTCGCGCCCTCGCCCCCGGAATGCGGCGGAACGAGCATATCGGTTTCGGTCGAACGCAACGCGTTATAAAGGAACGCCGAGTGCTTTTTGTTCGCCTCCTCGTCCTCGTGCAGCTTCGCTTCCTGCAAGTTGACCTGATAACCGAGCGAAAGCCGCCCGGTCTCGTCCGCCGACCAAAAAGCGCCGCCGACCGCGCCCAACGCCGTTACAACGCGCGGCAAAAACTCGGCTTGAAACTCTTCGGGCGCCGCGTCGGAACGCGAAATTTCCGCAATTTCGTTGACAAGAACGCGGATCTGGCGTTTCGTTTGCTCCAACAAACTCGAATCGTAACGCTGCTCGGAACTCATTTTTCTCGCTCAAAAAGTGGGTCGGGGCCGCTAAGCCGTTAACAAAAACGACGCGGCGAAGTTTGCGCTCTTCGGGGCGTCTTCGTCGTTATCGGCAATTTGCGACGCCGACTCGATTGTTTTTCGGTAAATTTTTCTTCGACGCAAAACTATTGGACGCGCTCAAACCGCGCGAGTTCCCGCTCCGTTTGCGCCGTCGTCCGTCGTCCGAGCGTCGGCGACGCTCCAAAAAACGCGACGCCCCCTTGGGAGAACGCTCCGTCGCGATATAATAATAAAGACGGGCCGCGCCGAATGCGCGCCGTTATTCGATTATACGCGTTCGCCGCAAAACGCCAAGGGGCCGTTCTCGCTCGGCGACGCGCGGCTCCTTTTTCCCTATTTCACTTTCGCGATTATTATCAGGAGCGTCCGATGTCTTCCGACCCGCGCGTCGCCGTTTACCCCGGTTCCTTCGACCCGATCACGCTCGGGCACCTCAACGTTATCGAACGCGCCAGCCGACTCTTCGATCGTTTAATCGTCGCGGTCGGCGTTAATTCGCAAAAAGCGCCTTGGTTCACCCCGGAAGAACGCTGCGAACTGATCCGCCGCTCGACCGCGTCGCTTCCGAACGTCGAAACGCGCGTTTACGAAGGCTTGACGGTGCGCTTCGCCAAAGAAGTCGGCGCCCGCGTCGTCGTTCGCGGCGTCCGTCCGATCACCGACCTCCCCGCCGAACTGACGCTGATGATGGCGAACCGCCGCCTCGAACCGGAAGTCGAAACGCTCTTCCTCATCGCCGACGGCGAACTCGCGCACGTCTCCAGCACGCTCATCAAAGAAATCGCCGGCGCGGGCGAAGAAGCGGCGCTGCGTCCGTTTTTGTCCCCTTGCGTCGTCGACGCGGTGCGCCAAAAGATACGCGACGCCGAAACCGAATCGCGCTAACCCCCGTCTTGCCCCGGCGCCCTATTTTCCCCTCTCCGCCGTATTTTTCGCGACGCGCGCAAAAAAAGAAAAAAAATTTTAAAAAAGCCCCTTGCGCGATTCTTTTTTTGAGGTACAATAGCGAGCGTAACAGTTAAGGCGTCGTAGCCAAACGGCTAAGGCAACGGATTGCAAATCCGTCATTTACCGGTTCGAATCCGGTCGACGCCTCTTAGAAAGCCGACGTTTTTAGCGTCGGCTTTTTTTATTTCTTCGCGCCGCCGTCGACGCTCCCCTTTGTCTTGGGTTATTTCGTTTTCGCGCTCGGGGGGCCGTATTGACGCCGCGCAAGACTCTGTTACGATTAGATTATCGTTAAAAAACTTGAACGCGCCGCAAGCTCCCAAACCGGAAAACCAAGCGTGTCGCGCTTGCGAAGTCTCGCGCCCAACAAAGGACTCCCCACGACCGTTTCACTTATTCAAGGAGCGGAAGCGACCCTCGGACTCGGCGCGACGAAATTGCGCGTCGGCTTGGGCTGGAACCCGCGCGTCGACGTCGGCGAAGACTTCGACCTCGACGTTTCGTGTTTCCTCCTCGACAAAGACGGCAAACTTCGCTCGAAAGACGACCTCGTTTTTTATAATCGGCTCGAATCCGCGAGCGGCTCGGTCAAACATACCGGCGACAACGAAAGCGGCGAAGGCGCCAAGTCGACGAAGCGCTTCTCGTCGACTTGGCGCTCGTTCCTGAAGACGTCGCGCAGCTCGTTTTCGTCGCGACGATTCGCAAAGCGCGCGAACGCCGTCAAAACTTCGGAATCGTCGACGACGCCTACATGCGCGTCGTCGACCGCGACGCGAACGAAGAACTGGCGCGGTTCGATTTGAGCGAAGACGCCTGCGTCGAACGTTCGTTGGTCTTCGGCGCGCTTGTCAAAGGAGACGACGGCCGGCAATTCCGCGCGATCGGCAAGGGCGTCGAGGCCGAACTTCCGGAAATCGCTCGTTCGCTCGGTTTCCGACGGCTCGCCGATTCTTCGCCGTTCCGACGAACGCCCGCGTCCTTAAAGAGCCGACGTTTCAAGCGTCGGCTCTTTTTATTTTTTTGGGCGATTTTTTAAAAATTTTCCGATAACTTTTTCGTCTCGCCTCCTCTTATTGGCGGATGTTCAATTTGCGGTCTCGCTTCCTCGCGGCGAAAGCAAACGACGGGCAAACGTCGACGGCAACTTGACTCTCCGCGCTAAATTGGTATAAATGTAATAGAGCGGATATTTCGAGCCGTTCGCGTTCGGCGTCCTCGACGCCCTAAAACTTTAAGGAGCCGTTATGGCGATTTCGCTTGTTCAAGGTCAAAACGCCCCGCTGACCGGCGGCCTGTCGCGCATTTTAGTCGGTTTGGGTTGGGATCCGCGTTCCGACGGAGGCCCTAAATTCGACTTGGACGCGTCTTGCTTTCTCCTCGGCGAAAACGGTCTCGTTCGTTCGCAACGCGATCTCGTTTTTTACGGACAAACGCAATCCGCTTGCGGCGCCGTCGTTTACGGCGGAGACAACCGCGACGGCGTCGGCGAAGGCGACGACGAAACGTTCGACGTCGATTTGTCGCGCCTCGACGCCGACGTCGCCAAGCTATTGTTCGTCGTTACGATTTACAAAGCGGGCGAACGCAAGCAAAACTTCGGAATGGTCGACTCCGCCTTCATCCGCGTCGTCGATCAAACGACCGACGAAGAACTCGTTCGCTTCGACTTGACCGAAGACGCTTGCCGCGAAAAAGCCTTGATTTTCGGCGAACTCTACCAACGCGACGGCGCTTGGAAATTCCGCGCGCTCGGCGAAGGCTACGAGAGCGGCGATCCCGACTGTCGCCACGAACTTCAAGCGCTCGCTCGGCGTTACGGCGTTTATTGAGCGTCGACCGCTCGACGGCGAGCGATCGACGCCGTCGCGTTTACTCTCTTTATATCAATTATTAGCGCAAAGGAGCCGCGCATGACAATTTCGCTTATTCAAGGCCAAAACGCCCCGCTGACCGAAGGGCTTTCGCGTTTGTCGATCGGTTTGGGTTGGAATCCGCGCGTCGGCGCCGGCGCCGAGTTCGACTTAGACGCGTCTTGTTTCCTTCTCGGCGAAAACGGGCGAATCCGCTCGCGGCGCGACCTTATTTTTTACAAACAAACGGCCTCCGCTTGCGGCGCGATCGTTTACGGCGGAGACAACCGCGACGGCGTCGGCGACGGCGACGACGAAAAATTCGACGTCGATTTAACGCGCCTCGACGCCGACGTCGCCAAAGTCGTCTTTGTCGCGACGATTTACAAAGCGGGCGAACGCAAGCAAAACTTCGGAATGGTCGACTCCGCTTTCATTCGCGTCGTCGACCAAACGACCGACGAGGAACTCGTTCGCTTCGACTTGACCGAAGACGCCTGTTGCGAAAAATCGTTGATTTTCGGCGAACTCTACCGACGCGGCGGCGTTTGGAAATTCCGCGCGCTCGGCGAAGGGTTCCCCGGCGAACTCCCGGAACTCGCCCAACATTACGGATATTGACGTTTCGTCCGCCTCCGCTTCTCGCTCGCTCGAGAAAGAAGCGCCGCGTCGCCGACGCGAACGTCGCCCCGCCAAGATTAGAAAGTTACCCCAATGGCTCGTTCCCTTCCCGTTTATTTGCTCCTCGACATTTCCGGCTCGATGATCGGCGCGCCGCTCCAAGCGGTCGACCAAGGCTTGGGCGTCTTCGTCGACGCCGTCGCGAACGAACCGCAAGCGCTCGAAACGATGCGCGCTAGCCTTATTACGTTCAATTCGACCGCCGTGCAACGCGTTCCGATGACCGACGTTCTCGACTTCAACGTTCCGGCCTTGAAAGCGGGCGGGCGCACCGCGCTCGGGGCCGCGCTCAGCCTCGTCAAACAACGCGCCGAAATCGAAGTGCGCAAAGGTTCGCCGCAAGCCAAGGGCGACTGGCGCCCGCTCGTCTTCCTGATGACCGACGGCGTCCCGACCGACGATTGGCGCGAAGGCTTGGCCGAATTCCGACAATTCAATTGGGGGAAAGTCGTCGCTTGCGCCGCCGGGCCCAACGCCGACCTTAACGTTCTGCGACAAATTACCGACGCGATCGTCCGCGTCGACGTCGCCGACGCGAACTCCATTCGCGCCTTTTTCGAATGGGTCTCCGAAGTCGGCGTCCGCGCAAGCGAACGCGTTCAAAGCGGTTACGATCTAAGCGACGAATTCGACGACCTGCCGACGCCGCCCCCGGGCGTCAATTTTTACCGTTAATCGTCGCGCTCCCGTTCCGTTCGAGCCGCCCTCGACGGCTCGACGGAGCGCGTCGGCGCCCGACTCTCCGTCGAACGCGCCTTCGCTCGTCGCTCATTTTAACAGAAAGCGCCCCCATGGCCCGACGCCTCCCCATTTACATTTTAATCGACGCTTCCGGCTCGATGCACGGCAAAGCGATTCAAGAAGTAAAAAACGGTCTCGAAACGCTTCTGGAAAGCCTCCAACAAGACCCTTACGCTCTCGGAACCGTTTGGCTTAGCCTCATTTCCTACGGTCGCGAAGCGCGGGTTCTCGTTCCGCTCACCGAACTCGACCTCTTCGCGCTCCCGAAAATCGACGCGCCGCAAACCGCGCCGACCAACCTCGGAGAAGGTTTGGAACTCCTTTTAGAACAATACGATAAGGAAGTCGTCAAAGGGTCGCCGGAACGCAAGGGCGACTGGCTGCCCATCCTCGTCGTGATGACCGACGGCGTCCCGACCGACGTTAAACTCTACAAGGAAACGGCGCAAAAAATCGCGACCGCGACGCCGCGCGACGGCGCCCCGCCCGAAACCGCGCAAACGAAATATCGCTTCGGACGCGTCGTCGCTTGCGCCGCCGGCCCCGAAGCCAATGCGGAAGCGCTAAAGGAGCTTACCGACGAAGTCGTCGAACTCGAACGAATGGACGGCCCCGGTTTCGCGGCGTTTTGCCAATTTGTCTCCGATACGATCGGCTACTGCAGCCAAGCGCCGACGCGCGAACCGCAGGAACTCCCGCCGCCCCCGCCGGGAATGCGCTTCGCTTAACCCGTCCGCCCCGACGCCGCGCTCGCCGTTTCCGTTACACAACGCCGCGCTCCGTCGCGTTCCCCTCGAACCGTCGCCCGTTTTCCCTAGGACTCGCCCATGCCCGCCGCGCCCTCCGACGACCGTCTCCAACGCCGCTCCGACGTCGCGTTGACGTTGCGTTTCTCGCTCCGTTCGAGCGCGATTTCGCCGCGAGAACTCCGAGCGTTTCAAGCGACGCTTGAAGAGGTTCGCTTGCCGAAAGCTCGCGTCGGAACGCCTTACGAAGCGCGACTCGAACTCGGCGCGACGCTGCGACAAAGCGCGCCCGCGGTTCGCGACGCGGAATTCGCCCTCGTTCGCGACGCCGGATTCGCGGAAATCGGCTTGACGCCCCGCCTCGACGACGACGTTCTTCTGCTCGCCGGAACGCCGACGCGCGAAACGACGGACGCGCCGATCGAACTCGAAATTTGCGTCGACGAAGAGTCGTTCGCGACGGTCGCGCTCCCTTGGGGCGTTCGTCCGGATCTTTGGTCGCTTTGGAAAACCTTGCCGTCGCCGAGCGGGCCTTATCCGATCGAAGACCAAGCGTCGCAAGCGGTTAGGATCCCGAAGACCGACAAGCTCGTCGTCGCGGCCGGCCGACGCGGACGCTCGCACGAACACCGCGGGCAATTCCGCGAAGACGCGTTCGCCGTAAAAATCGGCGCGCCCGGCGACTGGAGCTTTTTCGCGGTCGCCGACGGCGCCGGTTCCGCGAAGTTTTCGCGCCAAGGAGCGAAAATCGCTTGCGAAACGGTCGTCGACCGACTCGCGCGGCGCTTCGAGTCGAGTTATCGCCAAGGCGAAATTCCGTCGCCTCTTTTCTCCGGACGGCGGCGGAGCGCTCGCCCCGACGACGCGCCGACTTACGCGCTTTACGACGGAACGAACGCGCCCCCCGCGCTCGTCGCCGTTTTTCATTGCGCGCTTTACGAAACGTTCATGCGCGTCGTCGCCGAACGAGACGCCCGCAACCAAACGCTTCCCCCCGGCGAACGTCCGGCGCAACTGCGCGACTTTTATTCGACGCTCCTTTGTTGCGCGGTTCGAAAATACCGCTCCGGTTGGGCGATTTTATCGTATTGGGTCGGCGACGGCGCCTTCGCGATTTACGGGCCCGGCGGCGATTCGTCGCAAGTCGTTCCGCTCGGCGAGCCGGACGGGGGCGAATTCGCCGGGCAAACGCGTTTTTTCACCTCCAAATCGGAAATCGCGCTCGAACCGATTCAACGCCGTTTCCGCGCCGTCGTTCTTCGCGATTTCGACGCGCTCGTCATGGCGACCGACGGCGTCGCCGACCCTTACTTCGAAGTCGCCGCCGACCTGCGCTCCCCTCGAAAGTGGCGGGATTTTTGGAACTTACGCGGCCCCGGCGACCTCTTCGACGGCGTGTTCGAACGCGAAATCGCGCCGGACGAACGCGCTCGCCGACTCCTGGAAGGACTGCGTTTCAAAGTCCCGGACAACCACGACGACCGCGCCCTTTTGCTCCTCCTCAATCCCGATCGCTTCGCCGACGCCCCCGCGACGCGACGTTAACCGACCTTCCCCGTTCCCCTCGCCCAAACTCGACGGTTCGTCCGTCGTCGTTAAATTTAACAGGAGTCTGCTTCCATGAGCGACGTTATCCGCGTGGCGATCGCCCGAGACGGTTCGACCTTCGAGTTCGTCGACGGCGGCGCGCCCTCGGCTAAAGGCGGTCTCAAAGACGTGTATTTTTCGCCGGATAAAAGTTACGCCGTCGCGTTTTACCGCAAACCTCTCGAACCGATCGCGTTGCGGCGATTGGAGAAAATTGTCGGCGAATATCGCTACAAAATTTTTGAAGAGCGCCCGAACGAGGGCCGGTATTGGCTCGGCAAATTCAGTTGGCCGGAAAAAATCGTCGAGTGGAACGGGCGCGTCGGCTTCACGACGCCGATTTACCCGCCCGAATTTTTCTTTTCGAGCGGACGTTCCCGGGGCAAAGAAAAAAAATGCAACTGGTTCGCCGCGAGCAAAATTTTTAACTGCGTTCTCGCGCCGGAAGAAAAAGCGTCGCTGGAAGACTTCCTGCACGTTTGCCTCCGCCTCTCCGCCGCGATACGCCGCCTGCACGCCGCCGGACTGGCGCACAGCGATTTATCGTACAACAACGTTCTCGTCAGCCCGCGAGACCGCGCGGCGCATGTGATCGACCTCGACGGCTTGGTCGTTCCGGAGCTTTACCCGCCCGACGTTCTCGGCTCGCCCGACTTCACCGCGCCGGAAGTGGTGAAAACGCGTCATTTGCCGCTAACCGACCCGGAGCGCGAGCTCCCGTGCCGCGAAACCGACCGGCACGCGCTAGCCGTCATGCTTTACCTCCTCCTGTTCCACCGACACCCGCTGCGCGGCAACCAGTTTTTCAGCGAAGACCCGAACGAACAAGACCGCCTAGAAATGGGCTCCCGCTCCCTTTTCATCGAACACCCGACCGACCCGAGCAACCGTCGGACGGAATTCCCGCCGCGCGAAACGCCGTGGTGCGACCCGTCGGCGGTCCCCTACGAAATCGCCGGGCCGGAACTCGCGCCCCTCTTCCGTCAAGCGTTCGTCGACGGTTTGCACGACCCGCCGAAACGCCCGACCGCCGCCGCGTGGGAAACCGCGTTCGCCAAAACGCTCGACCTAATCCTGCCGTGTTCCAATCCCGACTGCGTGAAAAAGTCGTTCGTTTACGACGCGATCGCCGCGCCTAAAGCGGCTTGTCCTTACTGCGGAACCCCTTACGTCCATTCGATTCCGATTTTAGATTTTTTTGTAACGCGAAACGGCGTCGACTACCTTCCGGAAAACCGACGTCTTGTCGCGCGGCATAATCAATGGCTGTATCCGTGGCATCTCTATCCGTCGAAAGCGCCGAACGAAAAGCTGAGCGACGACGAATACAACGGCGTCGCTTACGTCGCCTATCACCGCGGAAAATGGGTTCTCGTGAACGAAAGCGCGCCGGAAATTCGCAATCTAACCGACGACGTCGCCGTCGCGCCGAAAACGATGGTCGAACTCCGCGACGGTTTGGAACTCTTGCTGTCGTCGGGAGCGCAAGGACGCAAGGCCCGAGTTCGCGTAGCCAACCGCGGCGCGTAGCGTTCGCGACAAGAAAAAACGCGGCGCGCGTTCTCGACGGCGTCGCGTTTCAAGCGGCATTTTAGAATCTTTTATCGCGACGTCGCGTCGTTAAACTACGCGGCGTCGTTTCTTTCGCGACGCCGGCGAACGCGGGCGCGCCTTTAATGTTAAACCGTTAAATTACGTTTCTTAAAAAGCGTTTTCCGTTCGTCTCAATAACAGCCGCAACCGCCGCCGAACGAAGAACTCCAAGAGTTGTAAGAGTTCCAACCGCTATAAGCGCCGCAAGAGGTATACGCGCCCCAACCGCCGTTCCAACCGTAGGTATACGGAACGCAAGCGGAACGACGCCAACCGCAACCGCGGAAGCAACCGCCGCGACGGGAACGTCCCCAACCGCACGGGTCGCAGCAGCTCGAGTAACACGGCAAATAGCAGCTCGAATAGCACGGCGAGCAGCACGAATACGAGAAGCAACGAGCGCGACGGCGACCGCAGCCGCGGAAGCAACCGGCGTCGTAACCGCAACCGTAATCGCAGCAAGAGATTCCGCAACTAATCGTCGAACACGGATCGCAGCAAACCGAATCGCAAGGGTCGCAAGAGACGGAATCGCAAGGATTGCAGCCGACCGAACCGCACGGACTCGGCCCGCGATCGTCGATTCCGACGTTTTCCGGAATCGCGGCGGCTTCGTAAGCGACGGCGTCCGAGGTCGTTTTATCGAGCGACGCGTCTTGCGCCCAAGCGTTCGCGCCCAAAACCAAAGCCAAGGAAGCGGCGACCCAAGAAAACGCAAACTTCTTCAACATCATTCTTTCCTTTCTCAACGAGAGTTAAACGCGCTCCGCGCCGTTTTTCGCCGAACAAAACGAAACGAAAAACGAACGAAGGCGAAAATGTCCCCGACGCGCCAACACGACGCCGCGTCGAAACGGGAAAACGCGCCGACTCGCCGACCGCTCCCAACCGGAAAGCGGCCTGTCCGACGAGCCGAGCGCAAACGCCGAGCCGCGACGACTCGACGCCGCGAACGTTTTCGGACGTCGACAATATAACCGCAAGATAGGCGCTTTGGAGAAACACGGCGCTTTTTTCACGTTTAAGCAAAAGAAACGTTTTAAACAAAACGGCGAAAATAAGCAAAACTAACGTCGTTTTCTCGCGTTTCCCATCTTTCGCATCTTACCTAAACCGCCGAAAGCCGCCCCTTTCAAAGCGCGCGCCGCCGCTTGAAAAAAAACGTTTTTACGGTATAATAATAAGGACGCGAAAGAGCGCGAACGCGGCGCCGCTCGTCTCTTCGCCCCTTGCGGAGACCGACGATTCCGCGTCGGTTCGAGTTCAACGGAAAAAAATTCGGAATCGAAAAATGACAAAACAACTGCTGTCGGGCAACGAAGCGATCGCTCGCGGAGCCCTCGAAGCCGGCGTTACGGTCGTTTCCGGTTACCCCGGAACGCCGTCGACGGAAATTTTGGAGAATATAGGCAAATTTTACGGCGACAAGATGTTCGCCGAATGGGCCCCGAACGAAAAAGTCGCGTTCGAAACCGCCGCCGGCGCGTCGACGACCGGCGCTCGCTCGATGACGACGATGAAGCTCGTCGGGCTGAACGTCGCCGCCGACCCGCTGATGACGCTCGCTTACGTCGGCGTCGTCGGAGGTTTCGTCGCGGTCGTCGCGGACGACCCCGGCATGAACTCGTCGCAAAACGAGCAGGACACGCGCCTCTTCGCCCACTTCGCGAAAGTTCCGGTTCTCGAACCGTCCGACGCGGCGGAAGCTAAAGCCTTCACGCTAGCCGGTTACGAAATTTCGGAAAAATTCGGGACGCCGGTGATTCTGCGCACGACGACCACGACGAGCCACTCGCGCGGCGTCGTCGAGTTGGCCGATCCGATCGCGCTGAACCGAACGCCGTCGTTCAAGAGCGACCCGCAGCGTTTCGTTCCGATTCCGGCTTGGGCTCGCGGCATGCGCGTCCGCTTGGAAGAACGCCTCGAAAAGCTCGCCGAGGAAGCGTCGAATTCGCCGCTGAACCGAATCGAGTGGAACGCGTCCGGCGACCGCCGCGTCGGGATCGTAACCGCCGGCGCCGCTTACCAATACGTCAAAGAAGTCTTCCCGGAAGCGAACGTCCTGAAACTCGGTTGGCAGTTCCCGTTCCCGGATCGTCTCTTCCGCGAATTCGCCGCGCAAGTCGACCAAGTGATCGTTATCGAAGAACTGGAAGACTTCCTCGAAGAACATATGAAAGGGTTGGGAATTAACGCGATCGGCAAACGCTTGGGCGACGAAAAGCTCGTCCCGAACATCGGCGCGCTCGACGTCGACGCGTTGAAGGAAATCCGCGCCAAGCTCGTCGCGAATCCGGCGACCGCTCCGCTCTTCGACGCGCAAACCGCCGCCGAAACCGCGCCGACGACGGAACTTCCGACCCTTCCGGCGCTCCCGGCTCGTCCTCCGGTCCTGTGCCCGGGTTGCCCGCACCGCGGTTTCTACTACGCGCTGACCAAGAGAAAGGACATCATGGTCACCGGCGATATCGGCTGTTACACCTTAGGGGCAGCCGCTCCGCTGATGGCGCTGGATACCACCGTCTGCATGGGCGCATCCATCAGTATGGGTCACGGCGCTGCCAAGGTCTTCAAGGCAGCCGGCTCTGACAAGAAGGTCGTGGCTGTCATCGGTGACTCCACTTTCTTCCACTCCGGTGTTACCAGCTTAATGGATGTTACATATAATAAGGGTGTTTCCGTCTCCGTCATTTTGGATAACAGAATCACCGGCATGACCGGCCATCAACAGAACCCCGGCACCGGTTTGACCCTCATGGGTGAACCCACCGTGGAAGTGGATATTCCGCTGCTGTGTCAGGCCATCGGTATGAAGAAAGAAAATATCTACACCGTAAATCCGCTGCAGCTGGATGAAGTCGGTGCAGTTCTGGACGAAGCGTTAGCCAAGGATGAACCCTGTGTCATCATCACCAAGTGGCCCTGCGTTCTGAAGAAATTTACGGAAGAAGACAAAGCCAACTTCGATCTGTCCAAGAAGAGATGTGAAATCGATCAGGACAAGTGTAAGAAGTGCAAGATGTGCGTCAAGACCGGCTGTCCGGCTATTTTGGTGGGTGAACAGAT
>JAZQAP010000034.1:0-2880 GCA_045545275.1 Thermoguttaceae bacterium
GGTCGAAGCGCCGGAAATCGTCTATGCGACCCAAACGGTTCCCGTCTCCGGCGTCGTTCCTAACGCGACAGGACGTCAAACGGTCGTTCGCGTCGAACTTTTGCTCGCCGATTTTCGTTCGCCGGTCGACAAACCGCGCCGTTCCAAAACTTTCGTCGAATCGCCGGAAACGCGCGTCGAGTTCGAAACGACGTACCGCGCCGCGAACAATTTCGTCGTCGCCGCGTCGCAAAGCGCGACGCAAACCGGGCGTTTTCAAGCGGATATCGCCGTTCCCGCCGACTTTTCCGGCGAATGCGTCGTTCGCGTCGCGGCGACCGACGGCGAACGTTATTGGATCGGTTCGCGTCGAATTCTCGTTCGCCCCTTTTCCGGTCGCGACGGCGGTTCGCAGTCCGACGTTCGAACCGCCGCGACGCCTCCGCAACGCGTTAATTAGCGGCGCTTAAACCGGCGTCAAGGATTCGGTTTCCCTTCCCGGACGCGAACCCTTCAAGGTCGAGCGCGACGAACGCGAACCCGAGCGCCCGCAATTCGGCGACAAGCGCGCGTCGAACGTCCGGCGTCGACGCCGCGTCGATTTCGCTTTCCGGCACCTCGATTCGAGCGGCGCCCGGCGCGTCGACGCGAACGCGGCAAGTCGAGAATCCAAAACGCTTTACCGCGATTTCCGCCGCTTCGATTCGACGCAACGTCGCGACGTCGAGCGAAAGACCGTATCCGATTCGCGTCGCCAAACAAGGATTCGACGGCTTTTCCGCGACGGAAAGCCCCCAACTCCTTGCCAGCGCTCGAATTTCGGCCTTCGTTATCCCCAATTCGGCGAACGGACTGCGGACGCCCGCTTCCCGCGCCGCTTTCGTTCCCGGTCGAAAATCGTTCGCGTCGTCGGCGTTCGTCCCGTCGACCAAAACGAGCGGAACCTCTTCTTTTTCAACCGCTTGCGCCGCGCCGTCTTCTCCGTTTTTTCGCGTCGTTCGAAGCGTTTCGACCGCGAGCCGTCCCAACTCCGCGAACCGAATCTTTTTGCACCAATAACACCGCTCCGGCGAGTTGGCGACAAACCACGCGTCGTTAAGTTCTTGCGTTTCCAGCGTTTGCAGAGCGATTCCAATTTCGGCGGCGAGTCGCCCGGCGTCGCGTTTCTCTTCGTCGGTCGAAGTCGCTCCGACGGCGAAAAATCCGGTCGGCGGCGCCTTTCTAACTCCCGTCGCCGCGCCGTCTTCCGTCGTCAACGTCGTTCGACGCTCCGTCGCGAGAACCAAAGCCTTAGCGAGCGTCGCGCTGTCGACGCCCCCCGAAAACGCGACCGCGCAGTCGTTGCGGTCGAACCAATCGAACAGCCGCTCCTTTTTTTCGTTAAGCGTTTGTTTCGTCGACGTTTCCATCTCGTTCTCCTCGTTCTTCCTCCTTTCGCTTTTTTCAAAGGACGCCGCGTCGTTCTTTTCGTTTCGTCCGCTTTCAACAGTCGTCAAAAAAACGGCTCGACGCCGCGAAAGGGAGCCGAGCCGTTCAATCGTTAAACCGTTTTAACGCGGCGCTTAAAAAGCGAGCGCAATCCGATTACAGCAAGTCGCGGAACGTCGGTTCGTCGGCGCCCGGGAAGTCCGCCGGAACTTCTTGCGTAACGGCGCCGGTCGCGGCCCATTCGGCGCAACGTTGGAAAAGAACGATGAAGCTGACGCTTTCGCATTGCTTGCCGGCGTGTCCAAGCATATAGTTGACGCAGCGGCCCTTGCCGTACGGAACGGTGATGAGGAGCGGTTCGTGGCGATTCAAACCGCGTTTGTCGGCGGGCGCGAAGGCGGTCATGAGGACTTCGACGTTATGCGCCGGGCCGCGCATCCGTTGATAAAGTTCGTCTTCGCAGTGGCGGAACGTTTTCGGAAGTCCTTTCATAATCGGGTGTTCCGGAGCGCGATTGTCGATCGGGAACGCCCATTGCGGGCCGTGATCGCCGCCGGGGCCCGGTTCGACCGCGTCGATAACGACGTTGCCGTCGTTATCGAGGTAGAGGTACGGGCCGCTGTTTTCGTTGCGGCCTTCCCAACCGCCGAGAGCGATCATTTCGTTGAACGCCGGCCAGTTCGCGAACGCGTTGTTCCCGGCGTGATAGCTGAGGAAACCGCCGCCGTTTTTGACGAATTCGACGAACGCTTTGTCCATTTGCGGATTCCAGCGGTCGCCGTTGTAATTCATCACGACGAGATCGTATTTCGAGAAATCGACGTTGAACTTCGACATATCGCCGCCTTTGCCCGGCGCGGTCGCGACGTCGACGTCGAACATCTTCGCGTCTTCGAGAATTTTCACCAAATACGGCGTCGTTTCTTTCCAGTTGTGGTTGTTTTGCCCGTCGATGATAACCGCGCGGATTTTATCTTGCGCCGAGGCGCCGACGGCGAACGTCAGCGTCAACGCGAGAGAAGCGGCGAAAAGGGACGCGTTTTTCCAAAATTTCAGCGACATCTTCTTTTCCTTATTAAAAGCGAACGAATGGGGAAACTCGACGTTCAAACGTCGAAACGCCCCTATTTTACCCGACCCGGCGCCAAAAATCAACGAGTTTTTCCCTAAGAAAAGCAAAATTTTTCCAAATTTTCTCCTCTCGCCCCTTTTAACCTTGCGACGCGTCGGCGCCGGTTGCCAAAATCGCCCCTTAAGATATAATGAAAACTCGACGCGGTTTCGTCCGCGTTTCGCCCGTTTTTTTCCGCTTAACGAAAGGACGACGTTATGAAAATCGTTGCGATGGCCAACGGCGGCTTCGCGCTTCCGACGCTCCGGGCGCTCCGCCCTTCCCGACACGAAATCGGCGCCCTCGTCCCGGTGCCGCTTCCCCTCAAACGCCAACATAAAAAAACCGGAAAAGTGGGAGGC
>JAZQAP010000035.1:0-6971 GCA_045545275.1 Thermoguttaceae bacterium
CAGAACGACATGGCTACGATCCGACTTGGCTTCCGGAGCGGCGGCCCCGGTTCGCGCGGCGTTGCGTGCGGCGGCGCGAGCGCGGACGGCGCCGAGCGGGCCCGTTTGCGCGAAAACGTCGGCGACGGTAAACGCGACGGAAAGCGCGACGGTAAGCGTCGGCGCGACGGCGAGAAATCCATTCGTCTTTTTCATTGCGAGCTTCAATCCTTGATTGTCGTTTGTTTGGTCTGTATATCGTTTGATATTTTCGGCTCGTCGTCGCGTTTCCGAGCGGTCGAAGCGACTCGAACGGAAAACGCCGAGCGTCCGCGTTGAAACGGGCGTTCGCGTCTGTCGACGCGCTTAGACGGCGCGTCGCGGCGAGGCGTTTGAAGCGAGTATAACAAAATTTCGCGATTCGTAAAACGGGTGTTTTCGAATTTTTCCCTTTCGCAGGGCGGATTTTTTTTCGGCGCGGCGGGTTTTTTACGGTCGCGACAATTTTTCCGTTTTTGTCTCGTTGCGAAAACGCCGACGGCGCCCCGAGCGTTCGTCGCGTCGAGCGGAGAAGGCTCGGGGCGAGCGTCGACGGTTTCGATCAAACGCGGAAGATTCCGACTTCGGCCGGCGGGTACGAACGGCGCTTTTTCGGCGGAATCTCGACTTCGAGGAGATCGAAATCGAACCGGTCGTCCGACTCGACGACGAAGAGCGAGCCTTCCGGGGCCCGTTCGCGGAGCGTTTTCAAGAGCGCGAGCGTCTCCTCTTCGCGGTCGACGAAGAAGTCGTAAGGGGGCGAGCAGAAGACGAGCCAAGGGACGTCTTTCGGAAGCGTCGCCTGCGAAAGGGATTCGAGCGCCGACGTCGGCGCCGGAGCGTTCGGGTCGGTCGCGGCGAGTTTGCGTCCCCAAAAGTACGCGTCGGTCGTCGTCAACTCGATTTTCGCGGCGGTTCCGGGAATTTTCTCTTCGAGAATTTCGATATTGCGCCGAGCGATCCGCGCCGTCGGGAAGTGAATTTCGAGCGTCGTCGCCGAAACCGCGCCGCGACTGATCGCTTCGAACGTCAGCGCGCCGGTGCCGCCGAAAAGGTCGACGACGTGTTTCCCGCGAACGTCTTGCCCGAGGAGGTTGAAAATCGCCTCGCGAACCCGCTCTTTCATCGGACGGACGCGACGGTCGCCGCCGTATTCGAGCTTCGTTCCGCGGAAGAGCCCGCCGACGACGCGCAACCCGACCGAGTCGCCGCGGTCGCCCGGTTCGCTCCCGACGTTCTTATTCCGCTTCGAACGCTTGCGCGGTTCCGGCGTCTCGACCGGCGCCGTCGACGCGTTCGGACGAGCGTTTTTGCGGTTTTTGTCGAACTTGCCGGTTTTGCTCGACGCGCCGCCGTCGGACGAAATTTTTTCGCTTTTTTTTCCGCCCTTATTAATATCGACGTTCGAATCGGCGTCGGCGACGCGGCGACCGCGCCCTTTTTGCGCTTTCGCGGCGCGTCGTTGGCGGCGATAATCCTCCGCGCCCTTGTTCATCAGGTCGGTCGCGTCGAAAAAATCGTCGGAATCGTCGACGGCGGCGCCCTTTTTTTTCTTCGACGGAGCGAAACGGCGGCAGACTTCGGCGCTCGAAAGGTACGGAGCGATCGTAACGTCGTCGTTACCGTCGGTAAAGTTTTCCCAATTTTCGCGTCGGCTCTTGCGGGACGGCGTTTTTTTCACGGCTTTTTCCTGTTTTTTCGGTTTTAAGGGGGAAAGGGAAGAAAAGCGACTTGTTTTTCCTCGACGTTTTCTTTATACTATCTTTAGCGACGTTTAAAAGGGGACGCCCGCGCTTCTCGACGAAAAGAAACGCGACGAGCGCCCGAACGGTCGGCGTTTTGCGCGTTCGATCGCTTGAATAAACCGTTTAATTGTAGAAATCGATACAAAATGAAAAAAATTCTTTTTGCCGCTCTTTTCGCGACGGCGACCTTCGGCGTCGGCGCCGCGTTCGCTCAAGAAGCCGCTCCCGCCGCCGCTCCGCAAGCCCCCGCGGTCGCCGATCGCGCCGACACGCCGGAATATGAAAAATTTTCCGCCGAAATGACGAAATATAAGGACAACCTTAAAAAATTGCGAACGTTGAAGGAATCGTATCAAACCGCGACGCCGGAAGAACGCGATCGAATCGTCGCCGAATTCACGCCGCTTCTCGACGAAACGACGAAGCTGCAAAAGAACCTCGTGCCGGTCGCGCTCGTCGCTTACGACTCCGTCGGCGGTCAAAACGCCGAGTTGCGCGCGTTTCTCTGCGGAATGCTGCAATGGGCCGTCGGCGCTCGCGAAAATTACGAAATGGCGTTCGATATTTCGAAAACCGTTTTTAAATACGCGCTTCCGGAAGGTTCCGACGCGCTTTACGGGTACGCCGCGTTCGCCGCGTTCTGCACGATGAATCTCGAAGACGCGAAAAAATGGCGCGATCTCGCCGCCGAAAAAGACCCGAACGTTTGGGAAAAAATCGACCCGCAAAGCAAAATGAACCTCGAGCCGATGCTCTATCAAGTTCTCGGCGAATATGAAAAAGAGTGGGCGAAAGAACAAGAAATTCGCGCCAAAGAAGCCGCCGACAATCTGCCGCGCGTTTCGATCAAAACGACCAAGGGCGAAATCGTGATCGAACTCTTCAAAAACGAAGCGCCGAACGCCGTCGGCAACTTCCTGACGCTCGTCGCCGAGGGGAAATATTCGGACGTTCCGTTCCACCGCGTTTTGCCGTTCTTCATGGCGCAGGGCGGCGACGTGCAATACGGCAACGGAACCGGCGGCCCCGGGTACTGCATTCCGTGCGAATGCAACCGTCCGAAAGCGCGCAAGCACTTCCGCGGTTCGCTTAGCATGGCGCACGCGGGCTTGAACACCGGCGGTTCGCAGTTCTTCATGACCTTCGTGCCGACCTCCTTTCTGAACGGGCGACACACCGTGTTCGGACGCGTCGTCGAAGGGATGGACGTGCTTTCCGAAATCGAACGGATCGACCCGGAAGCCGAGTCGAACGTCGCGCCGGATAAGATTATTGAAGCGAAAATCTTGCGCGGCGAGCCCTTCGAATTCGAAAAATTGCCGGAACGCGGTTTCTAAGAAGCGCGAGGACGGCGAACGCGGTCGCCCCGGGCGGAACGAACGGTCGTTAACGCGAACCGCCGTTCTTTGGGGAACGAAGGGGCGGCCTCCGTTTTTGTGAATTTAGGTGAAATTTAGCGATAAGCGCGGTTCGAACGCCGCGTTTGCCGAACGTCCGCCCGTGAAACGGTCGATTCGGCGACTTTTCGGAAAAATTAACGCGATGAATTCGACGGAACAGGATAAAAAACGAATTTTAATCGTCGACGACGACCCGGAGATCTCGGAGTCGACGCGCTTGGCGCTCGAAGCGCTCGGATACGAAGTCGAGGTCGCTCGCGACGGCTCGACCGGGTTGGCGTTGGCCGAGCGCCGCCGTCCCGACCTGATGATTTTGGATATGATGATGCCGAAGCGAAGCGGCTTTCTCGTCTTGGAAACGCTCCGACAAATCGACGACTTCCCGACGCGCATTATTATGATCACCGCCAACGAAGGGAATCGGCACAAAGAATACGCCGAAAAGCTCGGCGTCGACGCGTACATCCGCAAACCGTTCCCGATGGACGAGTTGATCGACGCGATCGAGCGCGTTTTGAACGAACGTTAACGACGTTTTTGGGGGGGTAGGCGTTTTAGGCGAGCAAGGAGGGCGGCGTTGAACCGATACGAACTGGCGTTCGAGCGTTTTCTGCGGTCGGCTCGCGCTCCGTATTTGTCGAATCGGCAGGAGCGACGGTTCCAGCTCGGCGGCGGCAAGACGTTGAAAAACTTCGACTTTGTCGTTACCGGCGCGGACGGTTCCAGTTGGATTGTCGACGTGAAGGGCCGTCGTTTCCCCGGCGGCTTGGCGTCGCCGAGATATTGGAAAAACTGGACGACGCGAGACGATTTGGTCGGCTTGCTTCGTTGGGAGGAACTTCTCGGCGGCGGAACCGCGGCGTACCGCGACCGTTCGCTTTTCGTTTTCGCTTATTGGGTTGTCGGCGACAAGAAACCGGCGCCGCCCGAGCGGTTGTTCCGTTGGCGCGGCGCGGAGTACGCGTTTTTCGCCGTTCCGACGAAGACGTTTCTAAGCGAAGCGCGGCATATTTCGCCGAAATGGGGAACGTTCGAGATTCCGGCGCGGCGGTTCCGCGAGGTCGCCGAAGACGCGGCGGCGTTCTTCCGCTTGCGTTGACGACCTTTTCGTTTCGCCGTTAAACGCCGCTTTCGACGTTGCGTCGGAGCGGCGTTTTTGCGTTTTACGTCGGCGCGCCGAAACGGATTCCGGCGCGTTTTTCAACGGGCGAGCGTCATTTTCCGGCGACGATCGCGGCGACGTCGGCGTCCGGGTCGGCGGTCGTCGTCGGTTTGACGTCGAAATTCTCGACCAACACTTTCAAAACGCCCGGCGAAACGAACGCCGGAAGGGTCGGGCCGAGCCGAATCCCCTTGAAGCCGAGCGAGAGGAGCGCGAGCAAAACGGCGACCGCTTTTTGCTCGTACCAACCGATATCGAACGAAAGCGGGAGGTCGTTGACGTCGTCGAGCCCGAAAACTTCCTTCAACTTCAGCGCGACGACCGCCAGCGAGTAGGAGTCGTTGCACTGTCCGGCGTCGAGGACGCGCGGAATCCCGTCGATATCGCCGAGATTCAGTTTGTTGTAACGGTATTTCGCGCACCCGGCGGTCAAAATAACGCAGTCTTGCGGCAACTTTTGCGCGACTTCGGTAAAATACTCCCGCGACGGCGCGCGCCCGTCGCAGCCGGCCATTACGACGAAACGCTTGATTTTGCCCGCTTTCACCGCTTCGACGACTTTATCGGCGACCGCGAGGATTTGGTCGCGAGCGAAGCCGGTCGAAACGGTTCCGGTTTCGAGTTCGGTCGGCGGCGCGCAAGTTTTCGCGAGTTCGATAACCTCCGAAAAGTCCTTTTGACCGCCTTGGGGACGCTCTCCGATTCGCTTGACGCCGGGCCAACCGACGGGGCCGGTAACGAAGAGGCGGTCGCGGTACTCGTCGCGCGGCGGGGTCAAGCAGTTCGTCGTCAAGACGATCGGGCCGTTGAAGGGGCCGAACTCTTTCGACTGCGAATGCCAAGCGCCGCCGTAATTGCCGCGCAAATGCGGGAACTTTTTGAGTTCCGGATACCCGTGCGCCGGCAACATTCCCGAGTGCGTGTAAACATCGACGCCGGCGTCGGCGGATTGCTCGAGAAGCTCTTTTAGGTCGAGGAGGTCGTGTCCGGAAATCAAAATCCCGGGGCGCGTCCCGACGCCGACGTCGACCGTCGTCCCTCGCGGCGTCCCGAAGGTCGTCGTGTTCGCTTGGTCGAGGAGCGCCGTCGTTTTGACCGCGACCGAACCGCATTCGAGCGCGAGGGCGAGCAGTTCGTCGACGCTCGGCTCTCCGGCGACCGTCGCGAGCGCTTTGCCGACGAACGCGTAAATGTCGTCGTCTTCGAACCCGAGAACCGCCGCGTGTTCGGCGTAAGCCGCGACGCCCTTGACGCCGTAAGTAATCAGCTCTTTGAGCGAGCGGACGTCTTCGTTCTCCTCCGCCAACACGCCGAGCGGAACGTCGATTCGCGCCGCTTCGCCGCAGTCGCCGACGAGGGAACGCGCCTCGGCGATCTTCGCTTCGAGCGAAGCCGGGTCGAAGTCGGCGTTCGTGATTGTCGCGAAGAGCGCCTTAACGAGAAAACGCCCGATTTCGCGGTCGACGGGGCGGGTCAGCGCGATTTTTTTCAGTTCGGCGATCAAGAGGTCTTGGAGGTCGGCGACTTCGGCGGTTTTTCCGCAAACGCCGACGCGGGAGCAGCCTTGGCCGCCGCTCGTTTCTTGGCATTGGAAGCAAAACATCGGAATTTCCTCCGCAATATTCAATTTTTTCAAACTTTTCAAAACAAAGCGCGACTCGTTCGGGTAAGGCCGGAACGCCGACGTCGTCGCGGGGGCGTCGCCGCTTCGCCGACGAGAGGAACGCCCAAGTTGCGGAAAGCGCGTCGAGCGGTTGAAGGTCGGCGGCGTCGGCGACGATTATCCGTTATTATACCTTAAAAAAACGCGGCGTCTTCCCGCTTTTTACGGAAAGCCGACTGTTTTTGTCGAAATTCCTTCAAAAAACGGCGAAACGTTCCGCTTTTTCCGGCGGCGCAAAAAACAGGACGATTTTAGGCGTCGGCGTTGTTTTTTGTTTCAGTTTCGATAAAAATTTGATTGCAAAATCGAACGTTTAAAATAAATCGCGCAGATAATCTTCTTCCGAACGATAAAGACGGGGCGAAAACCCAAGAACGCGGTTCATATATGGAATCGAGCCCGGCTCGCCGTCGCGGCGTTCGAAGTGCCAATCGCGGGAGTCCGGAACGTGTTTCGGAGCGCCCGGCCAAGGCGTAAACGGTTCGTATCCGAGAACTTCCGCCAACTTCGACGAGTCGAGCGAGCAGTTGCGAACGCGCGGCGGCACCGGGCAGGATTCCTCGATCAACATTCCGAAAAGAAGCTCCGGGTCGAAACCGCCGGTTCGGTTGACGATTTGCGCCATTTGGTTGAGCGAAACTTGCCGCTTTCCGCCGCAGTTGAGGATTCCGGCGAAGTCGTTCGCCAAAAACTCCTGAAAAACGCGGCTCATTTCGTCGACGTAAGTCGGCGTTCGCACCTCGTCGTAATAGAGCGTCGCCGGTCGGTCGACGCGGAATCGGGACGCGATCCAATCGATCGCGCCCGCGTGTCCGTTGTAACTGACCGTCATCGGCATCGAGATGCGAAGCGTCGCGGCGCTCGGGCAAAGGTCGGCGACTTCCCGCTCCCCGGCGACCATCGTTTGACCGTAAACGTTGACCGGGCAAGTCGGCTCGTCGTCGCGGTACCCGCCGCCGGGGCGCCCGCCGAAGACCATGTCG
>JAZQAP010000036.1:0-5254 GCA_045545275.1 Thermoguttaceae bacterium
TCTTCCTAAGACCGCTTGGCCTCCGACTTGGTCGCCGAAGCCGCGCCGAACGACTATCGCGCCTTTTACAAGATGGGCGTCCTCCAAGAACGCGCCGGAAACGTTCAAGAAGCGCTCGACAAAACGACGATCGCCGGTCGACTCAACCCGACCGACGCCGCGCTCGCGAAAAAAGCGACCGAACTGCGCGCCGCGCTCGAACAAAGCGCCGAAAAAGCGACCGAAACCGCCGACGAAATCGCCGATCTCGAAAGCGAAACGACCCTCGTCGCGCCGACCGCCGCGACCGACGAAACCGACGACGTCGAAACCGACGCGCCGACGCTCCCGTCGCCGACCTTCTTCGACGCCGCGACGCAAACCGACGACGCTTCCGACGCGTCGACGACGAACGCTCCGCAAACGCTCGGCGCCGACGAAGTCGTTCTCTTCGCTCGCCCCGACGTCGACGGAACGCTCGCCGAAAACTCGACGTCGACGCAAGCGCAAACCAAAACCGCGCCGACCGCCGTCGCCGCGTCGCCCCGTCGTCAAATCGTCGACGAAGGAAACGTCAAATGGATCGCGCCGACCGCCGCCGCGTCCGAAGTCGCCGCCGACTCCGCCGAAGCGACCGGCAAAAACGTTAAAACCGCTTCAAACGCCGCCTCGCGCCTCTCCGACGGCTCCGGCGACGCGACCGCCGTCGCTCAAAAGAAACAAAACGCGCAAAGCGCACAAAATCAAGAAAACGCGCAAAACAACCAAACGGCGCAAGTCGCGCAAAATACGCAAAACGGTTCGGCGACGCAAGCTCGACCGGTCGCGAAAGTCGCGCAAGCGCCGCCGAGCGGCAACGCGACGCAATCGCCCAAACGCGTTAAAAAACGAACCGAACTGAACGGCGAACCGCCGACCTTGCGCGCCGGCTCCTTCTTCTAAACGTTCCTCGACGCGGCGTCCCCTCCGACGCCGCGAAAAAACGCTCGACGCCCGCTCACGACCGCCAAAGCGCAAAATCGACGCGACCGTTAAATCGCGTCGATTCCACTTCTCTTTCGCGTTCCGCCTATTCCCCTTATTCCTCTTATTCCCCTCGTCGTTCGTATTTCCACAAACGCTCCGTCAAACGCCAAAAAAACGCGCTCCAATTCGGAACGCGTTCTCGGCGCCGCGTCAAAACGGCGCGTTTTTCTTTAATTTTAACGTCAACCCAATTATCGACTCAATAAACGTCGCCGCGTTCGTTCCGACGCGTCGGGCGCGACGGCGACGTCGGCGCGATACGTCATCCGATACGCGTCTTCGTTCGTCTTGAAGTAATAGTCGCGCGCCACCCAAACGGCGCGGAACCCCAAACTTCGCAAGAAAAGCTGCGCCGCCAAATTGCGTTCGCGAACAACGCAAACGATCTTCGAACGCCGCGCGTCCAAACGCTCGACCAACGCTCGAACCAAAAGCGTTCCGACGCCTCGGCGCCGCTCCGCTTCCGCGACCGCGCAACTCAACAGCCGAAACGACCGCTTGCGCGCTTCGAAACAGAGATACGCCGTCGGCTCGCCGGAGCGCTCGACGACCAAACCGCCGAAATTCCGCGTTCGCAGGCAATATTCGAACTCGTCGCGCGTCCAAGGAAACTCGAACGCCGCCCGCTCCAACGCAAGCAACGCGCCAAAGTCGCGCCGACAAAGCCAACGCAAACGCAACTCGCCGTCGGTCGACTCGCTCGTTTTACCGACGCTAAAAAGAACCGAATGATTTTCGCTCAAAATACGCTCCTTCGTTTCGTCGCGACGCTCCGCGCCGCCCCTTGGCCCCGACGTTAAAAGAGGCGGATCTTTCCTAAATCGCGCGCTCGATTTATTCGCTTCGTTTCATCCATTTTCCGTTTTTGCGACGGTCGGCGTTCCAAGGCGCGTCATTTTACCGCAAAAAACGACGCGACGCAAGAGCGTTTTTCTCCGCGTCGACGTTCGAAAGAACGCTTTTTCGCGTTCGCCGCTCTTTTTTACCCCAAAATTCAAAAACTTCAAGCGGTTCGTTTTTCGGCGCTAAAACAACAATTATCGTCGATCGCTTCAAGAAACCAGCTTTTCCCTCGCGACGGCTCGTCCGACGTTCGGTTTTAAGAGGCGAAAAAAAGGGTAAAATCGGGCGAAAATCGAATTCGCGACGGCGTTTTGTTAAAAAAAATCGAAAAGTCGGAGAAAAAAATCAGAAAAACGGGAAAATTCCGCCCGCGCGGGCTTGAAGTCTGCGGGAAGAAGGTTTATTATAATAGTTTAATGGAAAAGGATTCACTTTCCGAAAAGACCACCTTCCAAGAACGCCGTCGAGCGGTCGCGTCGCCGCGCTCGTTCGAACACCGTTCGTTTCCTCGTTAGGACTCGCGATGCCCCTTTTATCGATTTTGCCGACCTTAACGCCGCTTTTGGCCGAAGCTCCCGCGCCGGCGCCGACGTCGGCGGGTTCCGGCCCGTTCACCGTCGTCATGATGACGTTCGTCTTGTTGATCGTCATGTGGTTCTTGATCGTTTTGCCGAAAAAGTCGCAAGACAAACAAGCGCAAAAGCTGATCGACTCGATCAAGATTAACGACAAAGTCATGACGACCGCCGGTATTATCGGAATCGTTACGTCGCTCGACAAAGACGGCGGCGAAATCGTTCTCCGCGTCGACGACTCGACCGGAACCAAAATCCGCTTCGCTCTCGGCGCGGTCTGCTTCGTTTTCAATAAAGAAGCCGCGAAGGAAGCGAAAGAGGCGAAGGATAAAACGAAGAAAAAATAATCGGTCGCTCGTCGACCGTTCGCGACGCCGCGTTCTCCGGCCCGGCTCGACTCTTTCGCGTCGACCGCCGCCGTTCGCGTTCCGTCGCTTCGTCCCGGACAAAACTTTTCGCCCGACGACGCCCCGAGCGCCGTTTTGGGAAACCTCGCAAAATTAACGCAACAATAATTAACCAATGAAACGCATCAACAACTTGAAAAGACCTTTTTACCTCGGTCTTGCCCTGTTTTCCGCGTTAGCGTTGACCGCGGCGACCGCGCCGACGTTCGCGCAAGACGCTCCGGCCGAACCCGCCGAAGTCGCCGCCCCGGTCGAATCCGCCGAAGCCGACGCGACCGAAGCCGCTCCGGCTGAAAACGCCGAAGAAGTCGCGACCGAAGCCGCTCCGGCTGAAAACGCCGAAGCCGACGCGACCGAAGCCGCTCCGGTTGAAACCGCCGAAATCGACGCGACCGAAGAAACCGAAGAGAAAGAAAAATCGAATTTCGTTACGATTCTCCTCTTCGTCGCTCTTCTCGCGGTCTCTTGGGGGCTCGCGGTCTTCTGCGCGAAACGCTTCCGCCAACAACAGTTCCGCAACGCCTATTTCATTATCGCCTTCTGCTTCCTCGGCGCGCTGATTTCGACGATTCTCGGCCTGAAGCAAGGTCGCGTCAACCTCGGCGTCGACCTGCGCGGCGGCTCGATTCTCGTTTATTCCGTTTCGCCGGTCGACGCGCAACAAACCGGCGGCATTAATAACGAGCAAATGGGCGACCTGAAAAACGCGCTCATGAAACGCATCAACCCGTCCGGCGTTCGCGAAATTGCGATCCAAGAACTCGGCGCCAACACGGAAATCCGCATCACGATTCCGGAAGCGGACGAAGCCGAAGTCGAACGTTTGGAACGCGTTATCAACGCGACCGGTCAGCTGAAATTCCGCATTCTCGCGAACGTCGGCACGAAAGACGCGCAAGAAACCGCCGTCATTCAACTCGCGCAAGCTCCGGAAAACGCCTCCGCTTGGACCGTCGTTCTCCCGAAAGCCGAACAAGCGAACGGCGTCATCAAGAGCGCGACTTGGCTCCCGGTCGACCCGGCGCAAGAAGACAGCGTCGGTTACGTCGGCGAAGACGGCGTCTTTACCCCGCGTTCCGACCTCGTCGTTCGTCCCACCCAAGCGAAAACCGTTAAAGGGCAAACCCCGTCCCGTTACGACGTCCTCGTCCTCGACCTCGAAACCGCTTACGACGTCGGCGGCGGCGATATGGAACAAGTTAACGACTCGTTCGGCGCGATGGGCAAACCGGAAATCGTTTTCGAAATGAACGCGCGCGGCGCCGAACGGATGCGCAACTTGACGACCGAATACGAAGGACGTCAAATGGGCGTCGTCATGAACGACCGCCTCCACAGCGCGCCGAACATCAACGAACCGATCGGCAAACACGGCTCGATCAACTTCGGCGACAACCTCTCCGCCGAAGATTTCAAACGCATTCAAGGCGAAGTCGACGCGCTCGTTACCGTCATGCGCGCGGGCGTCCTTCCGGCGAAACTCTCCGAAGAACCGGTTACGAAGATGGTTACCGGCCCGACCCTCGGCGCCGACACCATCGCCAAAGGGAAAAACGCGATCGTCCTCGGCGGCGTTATCGTTCTCCTCTTCATGATCGCCTATTACGGTTTCGGCGGTTTGATCGCCTCGTTCGCCGTTTTGACGAACCTCGCGCTGATCATGACCTTGATGATCGCGATGCGCGCCGCCTTCACCCTCCCGGGTTTGGCCGGTCTCGTCCTCACCGTCGGTATGGCGGTCGACGCGAACATCCTCATTTTCGAACGTATTCGCGAAGAACTCAACGGCGGCGCCGCGCTCCGCATGGCGGTTCGCAACGGTTACCAACGCGCGTTCACCGCGATTTTCGACTCGAACATCACGACGATGCTCACCGCGTGGATTCTGTACCTCGTCGGTTCGGAACAAATCAAGAGCTTCGCCGTTACCCTCTTCCTCGGCGTTTTGTTCAGCATGTTCACGGCGACCTACGTCTGCCGCGTCATTTTCGAAACCTGCGAGAAAAACGGTTGGATCGGCAAACGTTGCGTTTCCCCGATTCTCCCCGGCTTGAAACCGGTCGGGCGTTACAACGTCGACTTCTACTCGATGAGCAAGAAGGCGGCCGCGATCTCCTGCGCGCTCATTCTCGTCGGTTTGCTCGCCGTCGTCGTTCGCGGCAAGGGTATCTTCGACGTCGACTTCGTCGGCGGCGTCGAAGTTCAAACCGTCTTCACCGAGCCGGTCGAAATTTCCGAAGTCCGCGAAAATTTGAGCGAACTCCCGGACTTGACCGTCGGCGAACTGACCTTGGCGAAAGACAGCGTCGGGAACGAAGTCGCGGCGCACTCGTGCTACTCGATTAGCGCGTCTTGCCCGCCCGAAATGGAAGCGGCCGACTTCGAAAAAGACGTTCAAAAGTTGTTGAAAGACAAATTCGCCGC
>JAZQAP010000037.1:0-3921 GCA_045545275.1 Thermoguttaceae bacterium
CTTCCTTTGCGACGCCGTTTTGGTCCCCGAACGTCTTTGCGAACCGTCCGCAAGAAAAGCTTCGTTTAGGGCTCGTCGGGTGCGGCGGACGCGGGCTCTTCTTGACGGCGTCCCTTTCGCAAATTCCAAACGCCGAAATCGTCGCCGTTTGCGATCCCGACCGCGGTCGTTTGGCCGCCGCGAAAAAGAACTTCCCGAAAGCCAAAGACTCCGTCGACATGCGCGCCGTCTTCGACGACCCGAACGTCGACGCCGTTTTGATCGCGACTTGCAATCATTGGCACGTCTTGGCCGCGATTTGGGCGATGGAAGCCGGCAAAGACGTTTATCTCGAAAAGCCGCTTTGCCTCAATTTTTGGGAAGGAACGCAAGTCGTCGCCGCCGCGAAAAAATACGGAAAAATTTGCCAAATCGGAACGCAAATGCGCGCCGACCCGGAGCATCACCCGGAAGCGCGCGAGTTCCTGCACGAGGCGAAAACGCTTGGCGCCGTCTGTTCGATTCGCGTCAACCGGTTCGCGCCGCGACGCGGTATCGGCAAGCGTTCGACGCCGCTAACCCCGCCTAAAAACGTCGATTACAACCTTTGGCTTGGCCCGGCGCCGGACGTTCCGCTCTACCGTTCGAACCTCCAATACGACTGGCACTGGATGTGGAACACCGGCAACGGCGAAACCGGCAACTGGGGCGCGCACCTCCTCGACGACTGCCGCAACGACGTTTTCCTCGACCGAATCCGCGCTCCGAAACGCGTTTTGGCGGGCGGCGCTCGAATCGGATACGACGACGCCGGAGAAACGCCGAACGAAATGTTCGTCTATTTCGATACCGGAGAAGCGCCGGTCGTCTTCTGCATCTCGAACCTGCCGGACAAGCAAAATCCTAAAAGCGCCGGGACTTGCGACGAACCCGCCGTCGGTTACTCCGTTCGTTGCGAAGGGGGGCGATACGTCAAATATTGGGGCCGCGCGGTCGCTTACGACGAAAAAGGGAAAAAAATTCGCGAATTCAAAGCGACGTCGGAACACGCCGGGCCGGGCCCGCACTTGCGCAACTTCGTCGAAACGGTCTTGGCCGGCGACGCGTCGCGTCTTTACGCTCCGCTCGAAGTCGGTCGCGACTCCGCGACTTGGTACAACGGCGCGAACACGGCTTACCGGCTCGGCGAACCTTACTCGAAAAGCGCCGCGCTCGACCTCGTCGCCGACTCCGCCGACGGTTCCGCGCTCTTGGCCGAAGCGATCGGCGATTTGGAGCGTCATTTGACGGCGCAAGGGCTGAAAATGAACGCCGACACGTTCAAAACGAGCCGCTTTTTGGAATACGACGGCCTCGAAGGCGTCAAGGGCGAGTATGCCGACGCGGCGGCGCGCCTCCTCAAAATCGACTACCGCGACGGTTTCGTCGTTCCCGAAATCGTTTAGCCCCGACGAAATCGAACGCCGCGCCGGGCCCGCTTATTTTTTTGCGCGCCCAACCGTCCGAAATTGCCGTTTTCAATTCCCGACTCAATTTTGCTCCAAATTTCAATCAACGAAAGGGATTTTATGCGTCCAAACGAACTCTCTCGACGCCAACTTTTAGGCTCGCTCGTCGCGGGCGCCGTCGGCGCGGTCGCGTCCGACTTGGCGACGCCGTCGACCGACTCCGTTTTCGCCGCCGAAACGCCAAATTTGGCGCCGACGCCGACGCCGCGTCCGGAAACGTCTCAACCGGCGCGCGAAATTATCGGCGATCCGCGCGTTCGCGGGCCGTTTCCGATTCTGTCGACGCCGTTCCTCGAATCGGGCGCGGTCGATTACGACGTTCTCGCCGACCAAGCGCGCTTCGTCGACTGGTGCGAAAGTCCCGGAATGATTTGGCCGCAAGCCGGCGACGCGGTCGACTTGTTGACGAAAGAAGAAAAAATGACGGGAATGGAGGCGCTCGCCGACGCGCTAAAGGGCCGAAAATCCGCGCTTTGCTTAGGCGTTCAAGGAAAAGACGTCGCGGAAGCGCTCGAATTCGCTCGACACGCGGAAAAGCTCGAACCCGCCGCGATCATTTCCCGACCGCCCGACGACGGCAAGACGGAGGACGACCTCCGCGAATATTGGCGCGCGCTGATGAAAGTCGTTAATCGTCCGGTTATCATTCAAACGTCCGGCGGAGTGAAGTACAAAGGGCCGGGCCCGTCGGTCGAGCTGTTGATCGAACTCGCGAAAGAATCGCCGTATTTCGGTTACGTTAAAGAGGAAACGTCGCCGGTCGAAGCGCGAATGCGGAAACTCGTCGCCGCGAAACCGACGATCAAGCGCGTTTTCTCCGCTTGGGGCGGGTTCGCTTGGTTGCACCAATGCCGCATCGGAACGGAAGGGCTGATCACCGAGCGCGCCGCTTACGCCGACTTGCTCGCGAAATATTGGAACCTTTACGACGCCGGAGACCGCGTCGCGGCGGCCGACGTTTTCTCGAAACTCTTGCTAATGCTCAACTTAAAAGAAACGATCGGCGGCAATCAGCTGCGAAGTTTCCACCTTTACGTTTGGCAAATGCGCGGCGTCTTCAAGAACCGCCTTTCCCGCGAGTACGGCCCGAACCAATCCGTTCCGGAAAAGCCGATTATTCGCGAAGCGAAACTGACGCAAGAACAAATCGACGAAATCGAAACGCGCTTCGAAACGATCAAACCGCATTTGAAGCCGGGCTCCTGGAAATAACGCCGAACTCAACGCAAGTCGAAATTTCCCTCGACGACCTTTCGCGCTTTCCGCCGACGCGCTCGAGGTGGGCGGAAAATTTTCAATAAAAAAACGGAGAAGCAAGGAAATTTCCCAACTTCTCCGTTTTTCGCTCGAAATCAAGCGCGAACGCTCGAATTAAATTCAGCCTTCGACGATTTCTTTGATTTCGACCTTAACGTCCGTTTGACGGCGCCCGTCTTTTTACGGCTGGTCTTGCGGCGACGGAACCGGCGAACGACGAGTTTCGGGCCCTTTTCTTTCGTCGGCGCTTCGGCGATAATTTTCGCGCTCGGAACAGTCGGTCGACGCAAGAAAAAACGGAGAAACAAGGAAAATTTCCCCCGCTTCTCCGTTTTTCGCTCGAAATCAAGCGCGAACGCTCAAATTAAATTCAGCCTTCGACGATTTCTTTGATTTCGACCTTAATGTACGTTTGACGGTGCCCGTTCTTTTTGCGGCTGTTCTTGCGACGACGGAACCAACGAATGACGAGTTTCGGGCCCTTTTCTTTCGTCATCGCTTCGGCGATAATTTTCGCGCCCGGAACGGTCGGTTGGCCGACTTTGACTTCGCCGTCTTTGCTGATCGCGAGGACTTCGGTCAGTTCGATCGGGGTTCCCGGTTCGACGTCGCGGAGTTCGAGATACATTTTTTTGCCGACTTCAGCTTTGTATTGGTGGCCGCCGTCTTTGAAAATAGCGTACATGGTTAAATCCTTTTTCCCTTAAAACTGTTCGTTAAACTTTTCGCCGCTTGCGTATTTTAACGCGAAACGGTCTCGTTTTTGCGCCGAATATCGTTTTCTTTCCCAGTTTTCGGGCGCGCGCTATATTCCGCTTTACATCGCTCGCTAAAAAAGCGACAACGCAAAAATCGGATTCAAAGAACGTCGCTTCGCTCGGCGTTTTCGCGACTTCGCAACCGAAATCGCTTCGAAACGCCCTCTTCAAAGCGGCGTTCGTCGGCTTTCGACGTTCGAAACGAGCGCCGCGACGGGAACGCCGTCAAACTCCGCTCGTTTCGCGCAATCTTGGGAACCCCGGCTCCGTCTTCCGTCAAGACGAACGTTCGACGCCCGTTTCGGACGCCTCCGCCCGCTCGTCGCCGAACTCAAACGCCCGACGCGCGGAAGAGGATTAAGGGAACGAACAAAATAAACGTCTTTATTATACGTCAATCCAAGTTGACGCCAAGGGCC
>JAZQAP010000038.1:0-3823 GCA_045545275.1 Thermoguttaceae bacterium
CTCGGCGCCCTTTTCCACGCGTTGGACCTCGGTATACCAGTGTTCCGCGCGAAGCCGCCAGTTTTCCGGGAGCCGATCTTCGAACCTGCGGAAGTCCTCGACCGGAACGTCGCGGAGGTTCGTTTCGCCGAACTTGCCGTACTCCATTCCGGCGTAAGCCTTCAAGGCGTAAGCGGCGCTGCGGCACTCGTCGACGCGCATATTGAACGCCGACCCGGCCAAGCTCCGCTCCAAACCGCTGAAGAAAACGGCGATTTTGAACGGTTTCGCTTTCGGGCTAACCGGAATCAGCTCGTAACTTTCGTCGCGCAAGTCCATATAGAGCAAGGCGTCCTTGCGGCAGTAAACCTCGCAGCTTTGGTCGAGCTTGCCGCACGCGACGCCGACGTATTTATTCTCCGCTTCTTGCGCGATCGTAATGAGTTCGCTCGGCGACAATTTGACGCCGTTGACCTTGCAGAGCGCGGTCAAGAACGTAATGATCACCGCCGCCGACGACGAGAGTCCGCCGATCGGCAGTTCGCCCTCGACGACGCCGCAAAGTCCGACGTTCAACGGATAACGCGAGTTCAGCGCGACCGTCGCGCCGCGGAGATGGTCGGCCCAGTCGTTTTGTTTATGATCGGGCGTCGAATGGACGTGCCACTGCGCGCGTTTGTCGAATTGCAACGACTGAATCTCGACGACGCCGTTGTGTTTTTCGGCGTAAGCCATCCGGATTCCTTTGTCGATGGCGAACCCGGTGATCTTGCCGAGTTGGTGATCGGAGTGCGCGCCGATCGGGCAAACGCGGTACGGCGTGAAAGCGACGCTCTCCGGCGATTTTTTGTAAGTCTTTTCAAACGTTTCTAACGCGTTCATTCTTCTTTCCTTCCGTCGTTTTCCGTCGTTTCGGTTCAGTCGCGGAAGTAAAGGTCGCGCGTGTAAACTTTGTCGAGAACGTCGGCGATATCGTCGTTGTAACGGTTGGCGACTATCACGTCGGAAACGTTTTTAAATTCTTCGAGGTCGCGAATCACTCGGCTGTTGAAGAACGAGTCTTCCTTCATCGTCGGTTCGTAAATAACGACTTCGATGCCTTTAGCCTTGACGCGCTTCATGACGCCTTGAATCGAGCTTTGGCGGAAGTTGTCGCTCCCGGCTTTCATCGTGAGACGATAGACGCCGACGACTTTCGGATTTTTGGCGATGATTTGGTCGGCGATGAAGTCCTTGCGCGTTCCGTTGGCGGCGACGATGGCGGAGATGATGTTCTGCGGCACGTCGTTGTAGTTCGCGAGGAGTTGCTTCGTGTCCTTGGGCAAACAGTAGCCGCCGTACCCGAACGACGGATTATTATAATGCGTTCCGACGCGGGGGTCGAGCCCGACGCCGTCGATGATCGACTTCGAATCGAGTCCGCGGACGGCGGCGTAAGTGTCGAGTTCGTTGAAGAACGAAACGCGGAGCGCTAAATAAGTGTTCGCGAAGAGCTTGACCGCCTCCGCTTCGGTCGGGTTCATGAAGCGCGTCTCGATATTTTCCTTAATCGCGCCCTCTTGCAAGAGCGAAGCGAAGGTTCGCGCGGCCTTTTCAAGTCGACGGTTACCGACCGGCGCGCCGACGACGATGCGGCTCGGGTAGAGATTGTCGTAAAGCGCCCGTCCTTCGCGCAAGAATTCCGGGCTGAAAAGGATATTGTCGCACTTAAAATCGCGGCGCGCTTTCTCGGTAAAGCCGACGGGAACGGTCGATTTGACGATAATCACCGCGTCCGGATTGACTTCGACGACTTGCTCGATCACCGACTCGACGGAGCTTGTGTCGAAATAGTTGCGGCTCGGGTCGTAATTGGTCGGCGTCGAGACGATCACGAACTCGGCGTCCTTGTACGCGGAGTCGCCGTCGGTCGTCGCGACGAGGTTCAGCTTTTTATTCGCAAGGTAGTCTTCGATTTCCGCGTCGACGATCGGCGATTTTTTCGCGTTCAACATCTCGACTTTTTCGGAAATCAAGTCGACGGCGACAACTTCGTTATGTTGCGCCAACAAAACGGCCATAGAGAGACCGACGTAACCGGTTCCGGCGACGGCTATTTTCATTTTTATGCTCGCTATCTTCGAGGGTTGCGAAACGCTCGCCTCCGCGACCGCGCCGTTCCGTTTTTATTCGACGGCGCTTCGACGCGAAGCGTTTCGTTTTTGTACGATTTTAAACCGCAAAACCGCGATTTAACGACGACCTAATATAGCGCGCGTTCCCAGTCCCTACGAGGGCGACTCCATGGCGACCTTTGGACGCAAACTTATCGTTCGTTGGTTGCGTTAACGAAACGAAGGCCGCTCGCGTCGCCGGTTTTTCAGCCGGTCGCGCGGCGCCTCCGTTCCCTTAATTTTACACGTTTTATCCCGTCCGTCAACCGGGGAGGGGTTCTCGCCCGTCCGCCGCGCTTATTTTTACTTTTATCTTAATTAATAATATTGGCTCGACAAAACGCGTTCCTTCCCTTTTCCTTTCCATTTTTCGCGTATTTTTTCAGTCGCTCTCCGCTCAAAACGCAACCTTTGGAGAAAAGCGCGCAAAAAGGAATAAAATCTCAAGTAGGGGCCTCTAAAGAACGATAAAACGATAGCGGGGACGCCCGACGCGTCGAAAGACGTTGTCGCGACGAATAACAGAAACGGTTTTCAAACTAAAAAGTTTTTGATATTTTTTGTAACCGAGCGCGTCCTTTCGCATAATAGAGGAGAGTCGGCGTCGACGGATTCGACGCTCTTTCGGTCTTTCGTCTTGCTCCGTTTAACGAGCGCGTCGAGAGACGTTTCAACGGATTGAAAGAACTAACGATTACAATGCCGAATAAGTTTATAAAAACGACCGCGACTTGGGTCGCGACGCTTGCCGCCGTCGCCGGCGTCGTCGCCGCGTCGCGTTGGCGCGAACCTCGTTTTTCCTCCGATTCCCTCGTCGCCAACGTCGCGACCGACTTGGACGTCGAACGCGCGACCGTCGATTTTTCGACCGATTTCGCCGAAGCGACGCGACGCGCGGAAACCGAAAACAAACCGCTTCTCCTCTTCTTTATGGCGCAAAATTGCCCGCACAGCCAAGCGATGCTCGACGGAGCGTTCTCGAACGAAGCGGTCGCTCGTCTGTCGCGCCAATTTGTTTGCGTCGAAATCGACGTCAACGACGAAGACGGCGAAAAAATTTGCGAAGAATTCGACGTTAACGCGTCGCCGACGGTTCAATTCGCCACCTCTCGCGGCGTCTTGCTTCAACGCTTGACGCGCAACCAACCGGCCGCGCTCCTCGAACGCCAAATGGAAGCGGCGCTAACGTCGGTCGCTTGGCGCGCCGCTCGAATGGAAGAAGGCGCGAATTCGACGTTCGTTCGTTGATTCGCCGCCGAATTTGCCGTTTAAAAAAGAAAACGAAAAACGCCGAACGTTCGACCGCTCGGCGTTTTTCGTTTCTTGCGTTTTAACTTCTCGCGTTCTTTCCCGTTTCGTTCGGGTCTTCGGTTCGCGCTCTTTCCCGCCCGCTTATTCGCCGACGACGGCGAACGAAACGTCGTAAACGCCCGCTTGCGCGCAAACGACGAGAATCGGTTCGATCGCGCCGTACGGAACGTCGCGGTTCGTCCGAATCCGCGCCGCGACGGGCCCGGTCGCTCGACTTTTTTCGCGAACGAGCCGCTCGCGCAACTCCGGAAGCGAAACGCGCTTCGCTCCGATAAAAATCGACTCCGCGTTCGGAACGTTCACGATAATTTTTCCGGTATCGTCCTTCTCCGCCGCTTCTCCGGACGTTACGCGCGGAAGCGTCACCTCCATCGCCGTTT
>JAZQAP010000039.1:0-3570 GCA_045545275.1 Thermoguttaceae bacterium
GAGCGGTAAGCGCCCTTGGCGAAGGTCAAATCGGTCGCGTCGGCTTTCGGCGGACGAACCGTAAACTTTTTAAACGCAACAACTTCCGCGTCGCGCTGAATCCCGAGAACGTTCGAAACGTACCAAGCGACCGGGTACAAGTAGGAGCTGTGCAGGAGCGAGTGGCCCGGGCGGTCGAGTTCCCAAGCTTCCCAATACGTCGTGGCGTCGTGCTTGCGCATAAAGCCCCAACTCGGGTACTCCGTTTGCTTTAGCGTCGAGTAAATCAGATCGTCGCGGTTGTTGTAACGCAGGTAGCGGTAAAGGAGCCCGCCCCCGGTGATGCCGGCGCCAATATGCCCTTTGGCGTCAACGTAAATCGCTTTTTCAAGGCGTTTAACAACGCGTTCGGCGTCCGCGGCGGTCGGCGCGATTTCCGTTAAGAGCGCGAGCCCCAAAATCGCTTGCGCGTCGTCGAAGTAGGAACCTTCGTCCGCCTTGAAGTACTTGGCGTTAATCGCTTTGCGAGCGGCTTCCGCTTTCGCTTCCCATTCGGCGGCGCGGTCTTCTTTCCCGATAACGCGAGCGATTTGCGCGGCAGTTTTCAGGTTGAAAACGCGATAGATGTTGTTTAAACACAACGCTTGCGGCGTGTGCGAGTTCGGCCCGTCCGGCGCGCCCGGCCAGAGCCAGTCGCCGAGGAACCGCCACTCGTCGCCGTAACGTTTCAACAAATCGTTTTCGACGTGCAAGTCGAGGAACGCCAACCACTTCTCGATCGTCTCAAAGTTTTCTTCGAGGATGCGCGTATCGCCGTATTGCAGGTAATACGTCCAAGGAAGCGTGATAACGATACCGCCCCAAGACGGCCCGCCGCCGCCCCAGTAAGTCGGCGCGGTGCAGGGCAAGCAACCGTCGGCGTAGTCTTTTTGGCAGTCGCGCCAGTCTTCTAACCACTTATAATAGAAGGCTTCGAGCGCGTAGTTGTACATGCCGGACTCCGACGTGGCGTGCGCGTCGCCGCCGTAGCCCATCCGCTCGCGTTGCGGACAGTCGACGACGTAACCGCCGACCGACAGGTTTTCGAACGTCCAAGTTCCGACGTTGTAAATCCAGTTTTGAAGGTCGTTAGACGTTTCAAAGTCGGCCGCGTCGGCGTAACCGGTGCGAACGTGCCAACCTCTAACGTCTTCCAATTTCGGCGCTTCGGTCAAACCGCGAACGGTAATCCAACGCCCGGAGCTGTAATTGAAGCGGTTTTTGAAGACGCCTTCGCCGCTCGGGCCGATCACGTAAACGCTGTTGAGCCCGAAAGTTCGCGCGTCTTGGTTGCGTTCCGAATATTCGAAAGCGATTTCCGTTCCGGGTTTCCCCTTCACTTTAAATTCCGTCCAACCGGCGAAGTTGACGCCCATATCGACGCGCCACACGTTGTCGCCTTTTGCCTCGATCTTGACCGGTTTAATCTCGGCGCCGAGGATATTGCGTTCGGTCGCTTGCGCGCTAAGTTCAAGTTTCGGCGCGAATTCCGTCGCGTTCTTCCAAGCGGAATCGTCGAAATCGGCCTTGTTCCAATCGGCGTTTTCGAGGTTCGCGTCGTAACGTTCGCCGCCGAAACGGTGAAAATTCCATTCGCCGATCAACGAGTTCGGGCTCTTCGCCCATTTCCAAGTTTTGTCGGTAATAATCCGAGTCGACGTCCCGTCGCCAAAACGCAAATCCGCTTGCGCGATAACGATAGGAGTTTTCGGTTTATCCGGCGTCGCATATTCGGAATAAACCGACCAAGAGTTCCCCAGCCAAAGCGCGACGACGTTTTTCCCCTTGCGCAACAACGGTTTAAGGTCGTATGCAAGGTAACGAGCGCGGTACTTGTGGTTCGAGACGTTCGGCGCCAACACCGATTCTTTGTCGACTTGCTCGCCGTTGACGTAAACTTCGCAGTAGCCGACACTTGCGACAAACATCGTCGCGCGTTCCGGAATCGAGTCGAGTTCGAACGTTTTGCGCAACCAAGGGTCGTTGCGCGTTCCAGTTTTCGGGTCGAGCGTCGTCGTTTCGAGAACGCCCTTTTTATCGGCCGGAATTTCGCCCGCGCCGATCCACTTCGCCGACCACTCGGACGCGTCGAGAAGCCCGGTCGTCCAAGTCGCGACCTCCGACGGTTCCGACATAACCCCGTCTTGATCCTTGACTTGCACCGTCCAATAATACGTCGTATCGGATTTCAACGCGGCGCCGTTAAAATCGATCGGCGTCGAACGGTCGGACTCGACCCAACCGCTGTCCCAAACCTTCCCGGCGCCGGCCTTCGCGTCCGCTTCGGTCGCGTCGACTTTCAAGCGGTAAGCCGTTTGCGCAAGGCCGATTAGGTCGGCGTCTTTCGTTTCGAGAATCCAACCGAAACGCGGTTTTTCGGCGTCGAGCCCGGTCGGATTCGTCAAATATTCGCAACGCAAATTCGTCGGAACGAGCGGCGAAACGTCGGCCGCGCGACTCGTCGACGTCAAAAACGTCGCGCCGACAAGCGCCGTCAAAAACGCGGCGCTCCAAAGCGTCTTCTTCATCGCAATCCCTTTATTTTCCCAATGTTAAAGAAACGCGCCGTCTCGCCGTTGCGACAAGTCGACGCGAAAATATCTTTTATTATTCGTCGTTTTGCGACGCGGCGCCGTTCGTTTTTTTACTCGCCCGACGCCGCGTCTTAACCCGTTGCAACGTCGCCCGTTAGCGCGCCGACGTCGAAATCGTTACCGGGCCGATCAAGCCGGAGCGTTTCAGCGGCGATTTCGCGTTGTAACTATTGACCGGACACCAAGTTTTGCGTTCCGCTTCCGGAAGCGCCGCGTCGCCGATCAGGCGGTTGACCCAGCAGTTGACGACTTCGATTTCGACGTCGTTTTTGCCTTCGCGCGCAAACTTAGTAACGTCAAGACGATACGGAGCCGTCCAAACGCCGCCGACGTACTCGCCGTTGACTTTGACCTTCGCCATTTCCGAAACGGCGCCGAGCGACAAGAAGACGCGCTCGCCTTCCGCGACCTTGGGAAGATCGCAAGTCGTTTTATAAACGGCGGTTCCGGAGTAATGTTTAATCGCCGCGTCGGTCGATTGCGTCCAGTCGATCAGTTTGTCGAAAACGACCGGTTCTTTCGGGCCGCGGGCGATTTCGCCGGAGTCAAAAGAGACCGTCCAAGGCCCGGCGAGGGTCGCGATTTCCTTCGTTTCGTCGGTTTTCGCTTCGCCGGAAGTCGTTCCCTTAGCGTCGGTTGCGAAAACGACAAAGACGCTTTCTTGCGCCGCGAAGTCGATCGTCGCGGTCGTGCGCCCGTTTTCCGAACGCCAAGCGTCGACGCTCATCGTTTCGCCGGTCGCCGGGAGCCAAATTTCGGGCGTTTTGCCGTCGACGCGGAAGGTAATTTCGACGTTTTCAAGCGTCTTACCCGATTGATTCGCAAGGAAATAGACGTCCGCGTCTTGCATCGTTCGACGGTTGTAAACGAGCGGCGTCCCGGTCGGAATTACGCAGTCCGGCGCGCACTTGAGTTCGGCGAACATTTCGACGAGCGTCAGGCCCCAAGCGATCGTACC
>JAZQAP010000040.1:0-4539 GCA_045545275.1 Thermoguttaceae bacterium
GGTCGCTCGCGAAATCGGCGTCAACTCGAAGCTGAACATCGCGCACGTCGGCATTACCCGCCAAGGCGCGTACAGCGTCAACGGTTGCAAGAGCCAAAACCAAATCGCGCTCTGCGACGCGGACTCGAAACACCTCGACGCGGCGAAAGCGACCTACCCGAACGCGAAAATGTACCAAGATTTCCGCGATATGCTCGCCGAAATGGGCGACCAACTCGACGCGATCGTCGTCTGCACGCCCGACCATACGCACGCCGCGCCCGCGATCGCCGGTATGAAACTCGGGCTCCACTGCTACTCCGAAAAACCGCTCGCGCACGATATCCACCAAATTCGCGCGATGCAAAAAGTCGCGAAAGAGAAGAAACTCGTTACGCAAATGGGAACGCAGATTCACGCGGAGGACAACTACCGCCGCGTCGTCGAGCTGATCCAAGCGGGCGCTATCGGAACCGTTAAAGACGTTAAAGTTTGGTGTCAAAACCGCTACATCGGGAAGCCGAAGTCCGCCGAAAAGGTCGAATGCCCGAAAACGCTGAATTGGGACGCTTGGCTCGGCCCGGCCGCCGAACGCGATTACGACCCGCGTTACGTTCCGGGAACTTGGCGCCACTACTGGGATTTCGGAAACGGCGCGATGGGCGATATGGGTTGCCATTACCTCGACCTGCCGTTCTGGGCGCTCGGGCTCGGCTATCCCCTTTCGGTCGAAACGACGGGCCCGCGTCCGGCCGACGCCGAACTTTGCGGTTGGGACTTGACCGCGAAATACGAGTTCGCCGCGCTCGACGGCGGTTCCGAACCGCTGACGCTTTCTTGGCAAGACGGCCAAGCGCGTCCGGAATGCTTGAAGGAATTCGGGCTCGAAAAACACGGCGCCGGCGTTCTCTTCTTCGGAACCGACGGGATCCTTTTCTCGACTTATTGGGAACACGCCCTCTTGCCGAAGGAAAAATTCGAAGGTTTCGAACGTCCGGCGCAGTCGATTCCGAAGTCGCTCGGACACCACGCCGAATGGATTAAGGCGATCAAAGACGGCGCCGGCCCCGGTTCGACGACGTGCGACTTCGATTACTCCGGTCGAATCGCCGAAACGGTTCTCCTCGGTTGCTTCTCGTACCGTTGCGGACAAAAACTGATTTACGACGCCGAAAATATGAAGGCGACGAACTGCCCGAAAGCCGACCAATACATCAAACAATATTGCCGCCCGGGCTGGGAAGTTTGACGCTTAAACAAACTTTAACGCTTCTCAACCGTTCGCGCCGCCCCTTACGTCGGTCGCGAACGGTCGCGCCGTTTTCCCTTGTTTCGCCTCGGTCGATTTCGTTCCTTAGAGATTCGTTTTCGACGAGGACGCGGAGACCTTGCGGTTTTTAACGGTCGCGACGATTTTAACGCCGTTTATTGCGCAAAAAAGCCCGACGTTTTTTAAACGTCGGGCCTTTAACGGCGAACGCGCAAAAAGTTTTGCCAATCAGAAATCGTAACTAATTTCTTTAATCTCAAATTTAATCAATCCCACCGGCACCTTCACTTCGGCGACGTCGCCGACTTTTTTGCCGAGGAACCCTTGCGCCAACGGGCACGTGCAGAGAATCTTTCCGGAATCGAAGTCCTCTTCGCCCGCGCCGACGAGGGTGTATTTCAACGTTCTTCCGTCCTTCAAACGCTTGACGACGATCGTCGCGCCGAAACGAATTTCGTCCTGCGGAATCGTCGACGGATCGATAATTTGAGCGCGAGCGATACGGCTTTTCAGGTCGTTAATCTTCGCTTGCAAGAGCCCTTGACTTTCGCGGGCGCCGTGATATTCGGCGTTTTCCTTCAAGTCGCCCTCGGCGCGCGCGTTGGCGAGACGCTCTAAAATCGGCGGCATTTCTTCGTTTTCAAGACGTTCGATCTCTTTTTTAAGCCGAGCGTACCCTTCGCGAGTCATCGGAATCGGATCGTTCATGACTACCTTGTTACTTCCTTTCTCTCGTTTATTAATAGCGCGAAGGCGCGCGACCGCGACGGACGCGCGCCGGCGACGAGAACCTTCGTCCTCGCAACGACGTTCGTTCTTATTATTTTACCGCAAATTTAGCGTTTGGCAACCGTTAATTTATTACGAATTACGCCGATCGCCTTGACAAGGATTTCCTCGCCGGCCTTATTCTTTTTGGGCAGCGCCAAATTAACGTTCGCTCGCGACTCGAAAACGTCGGCGACGCCTTCGGTCAGGTTATATTTTCCGTCGACGACGATTTTAACGGTCGCGCTCGCGCCGGCGCCCAAATCGACGTCGAGAACCGTTTCGGCGACGACGTTCGCCTTCGGCTCGCGCGCCGCCAACGCCTTCAATTCGCAATCCAAGACCATTTTCTTCTCGCCGAGCGCCGGAAGAATAAAGGGCGTTTCGGTCGTCCAACGTTCGCCGACGGCGACCGGTTTTCCCGGAAGCGGTTGCGAAAGGGGCTCGAAAATTTGCGCGATATTCGACGGCGACGCGATCGTCGCGATTTGCGCGACAAAATATTTTTCGTCGTCGTTTTTCCCCGTCGGCAGCGTCTTCGCAAACGCTTCGCAACCGTCGACTTTAAGGACTTTACCGTCTTTTAATTCAACAACGAACTCGCTTTTCAGCAATTGTTGAAAAACGCTTTTCATCAACTCGTCGCCGCGCAACGGATTGTCGCTGTCGTAATAAGCGAGGTCGGAGTCGGCGCTTTGCAGACGAATCATGACGCGCGCCGGTTTCAATTTCAGGACGCGAACGCCGTCGGCTCGCAACGGGGCCGACTCGATTTGCCAATCGAAAGTCGCTCGCGTTTGCGTCCGCGCCAAAACTTCGCGCTCGTGTTGTTCGACGTAAGAAATCGACGTTTCTTGAAGCGCAAAATAACGGCCTTCGTTCCAAGTGTTGGCAATTTCGCATTTTTCGTCGGCGGCGCGCGCGACGGAACAGAAAATCGCCGCGACGCTCGCCGTCGCCCAAACGCAAAGCGCGAACGCCCCGCTCTTCAACGTCCAAAAATCTTTCATCGTACCAAGATTCTCGCTTACAAGTAGTGTTCTTATTTCTTAAAAAAGCCGCCGCGTCAAAAGAACGCGGGATATTCGAACATATCGACGTCTCGGCGTCGGCGACTCCACCCTTTTATCCGACAATTTTATTTTTTCAAGAAGTTTTGTGGGCAACTATCGTCATAATCGGTCTAATCCGCAAATTTCTTTCGCCTCTTTTCAGGAGATCGCCCACGTCCCGAGAATTATCGCGCCATTTTACGCGTCGCCGCTCCTCTCCATTTTACGCCAACGCGATTCAACGGCCAAACAACAATCAAATTTCCTTCCCGACTATCGATACATCGGCAAATATCGATACGGCGTTTCAAGAATCAACACGGCCAGCGCGGTGTTGAGGAGACGTCCGCCGTCGTTCATATAAACGTCGTAAAAGAGCCAGCTGCCGCGTTCGCAATCGTCGACGCCGACCGCCGCCGAGAGCCCGCCGCCCCGAACTTGCGTCGCGACCAAAAAATCGCGCAACTTCGCGAACCGCTCGCTCCAAAGTTTGCCGCCGTAATGATGGAGCGCAAGCGCGGCGTAATAGGAAAAATAGAGATTATGGATAAACCGATCGCCGCGAAAATACGTCTTTCCGCGCTCGCCTCGCGACCCTTTGGCGGCTTTTTTCCAAATCGCGTTCGCGTCGTCGATCCAATCGGCGATCTGTTCCGCGCCGGCGTCGAGAACCGGCGTTCCCGGCGTCGCGCCGACGTACTCTCGCGCCAACACGCCGACGGCGGTCGTCCCCCAGCGCTTCGAAACGTCCTCGTCGGTCGCCTTCATATACCGATACGAACGCCCGTTTTTCTCCATTATCGAGTCGAGAAAGTTCCCGACGCGGTACGCGATCGACGGCTTGAGCGCGAACCCGGCGGAAACGCCCGACTTCAGCGCCATCAACTGCCAACCGAGAACCGACGCGTCCCCCGGAACGTTCGGATGAAACCCGACGTCGCCCGGGTAAAGATAACGCCATCCGCCGTCGTTCAACTGCCCGGCGACGATCAGCTCGAGCCCGCCTTCCGCCAACGGGCGCAACGCGTCGTCGCCGGTCATTTCGAACGCTTCGCAGATCGTGATGACCGCGAGCGCCTGAACGTAAGACGACCCGGCCGCGACCAAATCGGCGCCGGGCGCAAAATCGCGAAAGTCGACCCCGTTTTCCGTCCGTTTCGCTCGATACGACAAGAAACGCAACCCGGACGCGACGGTCGTTTGATATTTGTTCTTTTTAACGTGATCGTACCCGGCGCCCAAAAACGGAAGGAGCGCGATCGCCGTCGCCGCGTTGCGACTCGGATGCAACGCCGCGCGGTACGTCGGGCCGCCGACCGACGCCGACGTCGCGGTCGAGTTCGAGCAGCCTTCGCAAGCGCCGCCGCGACCGTTCGAATCGTCCGCCGTCAAATCGAACGACCAGCCGCCGTCCGGAAGTTGGTGCCGCGCCAACCAAGTCGGAGGCCAAGCGGTCTTAGGAAGACAAAA
>JAZQAP010000041.1:0-4842 GCA_045545275.1 Thermoguttaceae bacterium
GTTGCTTTGGGGCGCCGGCGATTTGCACGTTACCTTTTCTTGGCGCAACGGTTCGGTCGAGCGGAAATGGGGCGGTTCGTTCGAAGGGATTATTCCGAAAATGCTCAAGCAGTTTCGGGAGACGCGGAACAAAATGATTCTCGCCGCGATGGAGCGGTATATGAGTTCCGTTCCTTGCGGTTATTGCGGCGGCAAGCGGCTCAACGAACAGGCCTGCGCGTTCCGAATCGAAACGAAGTCGGACGCCGCGCCTTTCGCCGAAAAGAAGTCGTTTAGCCTTCCGGAACTCTCCGATTTGCCGATTTCCGACCTGCGCGAGTTCTTTAGCGAACTGAATCTCGACGATTCGGGGCAAATTGTCGCGCAAGATTTGGTCAAGGAGATTCGGGCGCGGCTCGGTTTCTTGATCGACGTCGGGCTCGGTTATCTTTCGCTCGGACGGTCGGCGCCGACCCTTTCCGGGGGCGAAATGCAGCGAATCCGCTTGGCCGGGCAGATCGGCGGCGGCTTGGTCGGCGTTTTGTACGTCTTGGACGAGCCGTCGATCGGGTTGCATCCGCGCGACAACGAGCGGCTGATCGAGACGCTGACGCGGTTGCGCGACCTCGGGAACACGGTCGTCGTCGTCGAACACGACGAAGACACGATGCTCGCGTCCGATTATCTCGTCGACTTTGGGCCCGGCCCGGGCGTTCGCGGCGGGAAGATCGTCGCCGCCGGCTCGGTCGCCGACGTTTTGCAAAATCGGCGCGCGGAGTCGTTGACCGCTCGATTCTTGACCGGCGAAGAAGAGATCGCCGTCCCGAAAGAACGCAAGGCGCCGGACGGGCGGTTCCTCGTCGTTCGCGGCGCGACGCATCACAACTTGAAGAATATCGACGTAAAAATCCCGCTCGGCGGCGTCGTTTGCGTTACCGGGGTCAGCGGGAGCGGAAAAAGTTCGCTCGTCAACGACGTTTTGAAGGAAGCGCTCGCCCGCGACCTCAACCGAGCGAACGGCGAACCGGGCGCGCATCGAGCGATCGAGGGCGTCGAACATCTCAACAAGCTGATTTCGATCGACCAAGCGCCGATCGGACGGACGCCGCGTTCCAATCCGGCGACGTATATTAAATTGTTCGACGATATTCGCCGTTTGTACGCCGAAACGCCGGAAGCGCGAGCGAAAGGTTTCCAACCGGGGCGGTTCAGCTTCAACGTGCCGGGCGGGCGTTGCGAACATTGCGAAGGGAACGGCGCGACGAAGCCCGAAATGGACTTTCTCGCCGACGTTTGGGCGGTTTGCCCGGTTTGCGGCGGTCGACGCTTCAACCAAGAGACGCGCGCCGTCAAATATAAAGGGCTTTCGATCGACCAAGCGCTCGATTTGGACGTCGAAACCGCGTTGAAGCATTTTGAGAATATCCCGAAAATTCGGGAAAAACTGCAAACTTTATACGACGTCGGGCTCGGGTATATGAAGCTCGGGCAGCCGTCGCCGACCCTTTCCGGCGGGGAAGCGCAACGCGTCAAGTTGGCGAAGGAACTCGTCAAGCGCAGTTCCGGTCGAACGCTTTACCTCCTCGACGAACCGACGACCGGCTTGCATTTCGCCGACGTCAAACTCCTTTTGAACGTTTTGCGCAGTTTCGCCGACGCCGGGAACACCGTCCTTATCGTCGAACACAACCTCGACGTCGTTAAGACCGCCGACTGGGTGATCGACCTCGGCCCGGAAGGCGGGGACGGGGGCGGGCGCGTCGTCGCCGAGGGAACGCCGGAGGAAGTCGCCGAAGTTCCGGAGAGCCGAACCGGGCGCGCGTTGAAGGAATTTTTAAGCCGCGACCGGCAAAAGCTCGCCGAACGTTGCGTCGGCGCGGAAGCGTTGCGTCGCGACGAAGACGTTAAAACCGATAAAAAAGGAAAAGGCGATAAAAAAAGCGACGTCGAGTCCGGTAAAGTCGGCGAAACCGTTAAAACCGGCGACGGCCCGACGATTCCGAGCGTCGAGATTGAAGGCCCGATCGTTATCGTCGGCGCTTGCGAAAACAACCTTCAAAATATAACCGTCGAGATTCCGCGCGACAAGACGACCGTCTGTTGCGGGCCGAGCGGGAGCGGGAAGTCGTCGTTGGCGATCGACGTCGCTTACGCCGAGGGGCGCCGCCGTTACGTCGAGAGCCTTTCCAGTTACGCGCGGCAATTTTTGGGACAAATTCGCAAGCCGAAGGTCGAAAAAACGTTCGGAATCGCGCCGTCGATCGCGATCGAGCAAAAGACGACGAGCCGTTCGCCCCGTTCGACGGTCGGGACGGTTTCGGAGATTCAAGATTATTTGCGGATTTTGTTCGCTCGACTCGGCGTTCCGCATTGTCCCGACTGCGGCGTCCCGATCGGAACGCAGTCGACCGACCAAATCGTCGCGCGGATTCTTTGCGGCGAACCGGGTTCGCGCCTGTATATTTTGGCGCCGCTGACCCTTGAAATCGGGGACGATTATCCGAAACTTTGGGAACGTCTCCGTTCGCAAGGCTTTTTGCGGGTTCGCGTCGACGGCGAAACGCATTCGCTCGACGCGCCGCCGGAAATCGACCGTCGCGCTCGACATTCCGTCGAAGTCGTCGTCGACCGAATCAAGTTGAAGGGGGACGCCGACGACAAAGCGTTCCGAGGTCGCGTCGCCGGGAGCGTCGAAACCGCGCTCGACTGGGGCGCCGGGATCGTTCGCGTCGCCAAGGCCGACTCGGCGAAACCGGAGCGCGATTGGGAAACGACGACGATGAGCCGCCGGCTTTCTTGCGAAAGTTGCGGGCGGGCGTTCGAACCGTTGACGCCGCGCCATTTTTCGTTCAACAGTCCGCTCGGCTGGTGTCCGCATTGCGAAGGGTTGGGGACGCAAACCGGTTCGAACCCGCAAAGTTTCGTCAAAGACCCCAAATTGACGTTGGCCGAAGGGGCGATTTCCCTTTGGTCGGACTTCCGGACGCCGACGACGGTCGCGACGTTGCGGGCGTTCGCTCGCGGGCTCGGCTTGCCGCTCGACGTTCCGTTCGAGCGGTTGGACGCCCGGTTCCGCCGCGCGATTTTCCAAGGAACCGGCGACCGTTGGTTCGAAGCGACCGCCGCCGACGTCGAGGTCGCGACCCGAGCGACGACGCCGGAAGAGCGAGCCGCCGGAACGTTCGCGCCGACGCCGCCCGGAACGCCGACCGCGTTTAAGTTCCAATTTAAAGGGGTTTATCCGGCGCTCGAAGAAGCCGGGCGAATCGCGCCTTATTACCGGAGTCGGCTGGAATACCGCGTCGACGAATGCGAGTGTTCCGCCTGTTTGGGGAGCCGACTCCGCGACGACGTCGCCGCCGTCCGCTTCCGCGACTTGACGCTCGACCAAATTTGCCGAACGCCGCTCGGCGAGTTGGCGCGATTTTTCGCCGATTGGGAGCCGTCGCCGACCGAGAAAAAAGTCGCCGGGGAAGTGTTGGACGAGATTCGGGCGCGGCTCCGTTTCTTGGTCGACGTCGGACTCGACTATTTGACGTTGTCGCGACCGGCGCCGTCGCTCTCCGGGGGCGAGTCGCAGCGGATTCGGTTGGCGGCGCAAATCGGGAGCGGGCTGGTCGGCGTTTTGTACGTCTTGGACGAGCCGACGATCGGCTTGCACCCGCGCGACAATCGCCGCTTAATCGCGTCGTTAAATAAGTTGCGCGACTTGGGAAACACTTTGTTAATCGTCGAACACGACCGCGAAGTGATCGAAAACGCCGACAACGTGATCGATTTCGGCCCGGGCGCCGGCGCGCGCGGCGGACTCGTCGTCGCCTCCGGAACGCCGGACGAAGTGAAGCGCGACCCGAATTCCGTTACCGGCCCCTATCTCTCGGGGAAAAAATCGATTCCGATTCCGGTTAATCGTCGCGTTATCGGTTAAACGTTGAGAGAACGACGGCGTTTACGAGTCGGCTTTAAGCAAATCCGTCGATACGACGATTCCGAGCGCGTTGAGAGAAGGACGGTATTGGGGGCGATTTTAAGAGATTTAACGTTTTTAACGTCGCGCTTTCCGCCGTTCGGCGTTTGCGTTTACGTTTAGGGGCAAGGGGCGAACGTCGACCTTGTTGTTTTTACTTTTGAAGTTAATTGGTTGAATAATGAAAAAGAGCGCCGAAAATCCGAAAACGAACGTTTCGAACGCCGCGAGCGAAGCGGTCGAAAAAGCGGATTTGGGCGCGAAACCGCAAGATTCCGCCGTCGCGACGCCGAAGAAAAGCGGAGCGAACGCGGCAAAACGGAGTAAAAAGAGCGAAAAAGCGGCGACTTTGTCGGAAATAACGTCCGACGCGGAGGAAAAAACGCCGGTTAAGAAGACGACGCGTTCCCGGAAATCGGCGGAAGTTGAGGAAACCGGGGAACCGACGGCGGTTAAAAAGTCGGCGCGTTCCCGGAAATCGGCGGAAGTTGGAGAAGCCGGGGAATCGGCGGCGGTTAAAAAGTCGGCGCGTTCCCGGAAATCGGCGGAAGTTGGAGAAACCGGGGAATCGGCGGCGGTTAAGAAGTCGGCGCGCTCCCGGAAATCGGCGGAAGTTGAGGGAGTAGGCGAACCGGCTCCGGTTAAGAAGACCGCGCGTTCTCGGAAAACGGCAAAGAAAACGCAAAACGGCGAGAATTTGCCGGTTGCGGAAGCGGAGAAGAAAAAAAATAGCGAAACTTTGACGGCGGAAGTCGAAGAAGACGCGTCGCCGCTCGACGCGTTGCGGGCCGTTTTCGCGAACGTCGAGGCGCAACTTTCCGACGCGGAGAAAGAGCGCCGCCGAAATGCCGAAACGGAGCGCAAAACGCGGCGGGCGGCTGCGGGCGATTCCGATT
>JAZQAP010000042.1:0-5044 GCA_045545275.1 Thermoguttaceae bacterium
CGTGTCGTGCGTCGCGTCGACCGTTTCGCCGCCCCGTTGCGCGTCGATGAAAGCGCGTTCCCAGTTCAGCGTCCACATCGTTTTCTCGTTCCAATACCAGTTGAAACCGGTCGTTAAACGGTTGACCGTTCCATACGTCGCGCCCGCGGATTCGCGCAAACTGTTCGCTTCCGTCCAGCTCCATTTCCCCAAAAGCTCCCAAGCTCCCCAATTTCCGGCGACGACGCGGTCTTTCGTATTAACAAATCGGGCGTCTTCGGCGATTTTCGGACTGGAAAAACGCCCCATATCCTTCGAATATCCCCAAGCGCAACCGGGCGTCAACATCCAACGCGATCCGACGGTCGCGCCATAGGCGTTCCCGCCGTCTTCGACCGACTTAAGGAACGCGTCCGCCGTCGTCGCGAACCCTTTGCGTTGCCAAGCCGTTTCGATTTCCGAAACGGAATACGAACGGTCGGCGAGCGAAATCGTTCCGTCGAGGAAATACGGCGCGGAGAAGCTCCCGCCGAGCCCGCGGGTTCGAAAACGTTGCGTCGAATCGTCGGAACCGGGCGCGACCCAGTAATAACTTCCGCCGAGATGCGCCAGCTCGTTTAGAAGACCGTCTTCGCCTTCCTCGTAAATCGGCGTTCCGGAAAGCCGCGCGTTCAACACCAACCCCGGATTGTCGTCGAACGTTCCGTAAGGCTCCGTATTAAACGACTTCGGAATAAAAGCGCCGGTAAAAAGTCGAACGCGTTCGTCGGCGGTATGCCGCGTCGAACCGATCCCGAAACGGCGCCCTAAACGGAAGATTTGCGCGTCTTCGTCGCAAACCGCGTAAGGCGTGTCGTAAAGAATCGTCATCGAGTCGATCCCCGACTCGACGTGAAACTGACCGATTCGGACGTCGCCGAAGTAACGCGTGTCGTTGCAACGGAGGTAGAAGTCGTAAATCTTCACCTTTTCGGCGACGGCGAGGCAAAACACGTACTCAATATTGCCGTATCCGGAGCCGCGCATCGTCAAGCAAATGTCGCGCAATCGCCAAGTGTTCGACGTTTCGCCGTAAAAATCGTTAAAATCGGCGTCGGCGGAGGTCAACGACACGTCGGCGATCGCTCGCCCGCTGAATTTCAAGTTAAACGGAGCGTTCGGGTCTTTTTTCTTCGCCGCTTCTTCCGCTTCTTTCGTCTTCGCGGTCTCAAAATCGACTTTAAGCGCCGCCGTTTCTTCGCGCAACGCCGCCAACTCGGCTCGGAGCGCCGCCGTTTCGTCCGCCAACGCGTCGAAGTCGCCGGAACTTATCCCGCCCGCAAAACCGGCGGAACCGACAAAATCGCTCGCTCCGCCGTCGTTCGCACCTTTCTCCTCGCCGCCGTTTAACTCGACCTCGTCGTTTAACTCGCCGCTTTCGTCGGCGTCCGTCGACAAAACGACCGCCGAATCGTCGAGCGCGTTCCAACCGCCAAAATTATCGGCGCCGAAAACGCCGTTCGGCGCGCCCCAACCGAGCGAGCCAACAAGAGCGCCCGCCGCGGCCGCCTTCCATCCTTGGAGTCTCATCCGCATTCCTTCGCGTTAAAATTTTCGAGTCTGTCTCTCGAAAGAAATCCCTATCCTTTCATCGAGAAAAAAACGCGGAAAGATAAATTTTTCGGCAAAAAAATTAAGACGCCAAGAAAAAAAAGCCTAAAATAATTTTCGATCGTTTTAAACGATTTTTCAACGTTATTTTTTCGCGCCAAAAACGCGAACGTAGCCGACAAAAAAGAATAATCGCGCCGCCGTTTGATTTCCGAGCGGCGCGTTTCGTCGTCTTCGCGTTACTCCGCCTCTTTCGTAAGCGAATACGCGGCGATTTTCCGGTCGAGCGTCGTTCGTTCGACGCCCAACGATTTCGCGGCGCGACTTTTATTCCACGAGAAGTAATTTAACGTTTCAAGAACAAGTTTTCGCTCCATCTCTTTTAAAGAAACGGGCTCGAACGGCGCGTTTTCCGCCGCGCCGCCGCGTCGTTGGCAATCGCAAACGACCGGCGGTTCGACGACGCCGAGCGCCGACGTCAGCAAATCGGCCTTTTCTACCGTCGGCGGATTCCCCATCAGGACGGCGCGCTCGACGATATTTTTCAACTCGCGAACGTTTCCCGGCCAAGGATAAGCGTTGAGCGTCGCTCGGGCCTCCGCCGAAAAGCCGAGATAACGCCGCCCGGTCTCCCGCGAAAATTTGTCGAGAAAATACTCGGCCAACGCGTCGACGTCGCCGGCTCGTTCGCGCAACGGCGGCACGACGATTTCCAAAACGCGCAACCGAAAATATAAATCGCGACGAAAACGACCGGCGGCGACCTCCTCCTCTAGGTTGCGATTCGTCGCCGCGACGACCCGAACGTCGACCGAAATCGGCTTGTTCCCGCCGACCCGTTCGAAGGTCGCGCCCTCTAAAACGCGCAAGAACGCGGCTTGCAGCGCCGGATTCATCTCGGCGATTTCGTCGAGAAAAATCGTTCCGCCGTCCGCCGCCTCGAACTTCCCGATCTTCGTTTCGCTCGCGCCGGTGAACGCGCCCTTCTCGTGTCCGAAGAGTTCGCTCGTCAACAGACTTTCGGAAAAGGCCGCGCAATTCAAACAGATCATCGGGCCGAACCGCCGCGAACTCTTTTCGTGCGCCGCCCGCGCGACCAACTCCTTCCCGACGCCGCTTTCGCCGCGGATTAAGACGGTCGCCTTCGACCGCGCCGCCCGTTCGACCGCCGACTCGACCGCTCGAATCGCGTCCGAAACGCCGATCATTTCGATATTTTGCCCCAGCAGGCTCCGCAACCGGCGATTTTCGGTTCGCTCCCGGCTCAAATAAGCGGTCAGCTCGTTTTGCCGGTCGAAGAAATTTTGCGTCGACAAAATTTCCGACGGCGCGTCTCGCCGTTCGCCGCTCGTCTCGAACGTTCGCGCCGCCTCGACGAGAAGCGTTTCGCGCCCAATTTGAATTTTGGAACCGATCAAGATTTCCGCTTCGCCGTCGACCGCTCTTCCGTCGAGCGTCGTTCCGTTGCGGCTTTTCAAATCGCGCAAAAACCAACGGTCGTCCCGAAATTCGATCGTCGCGTGAAACCGACTGCACCGGTCGTCGTTCAAAACGACGGCGTTTTCGAACGCTCGGCCTATCGTCGTCGGTCGATTTTTGCGCAAAAAGAAAGCGACCGACGGCGCGCCGTTTCTAAAACAGATCAGTTCGAGATTTTGAGTCGAATATTCCAACGCGCCGCCCGCTTTCCGTCAAAACGCGCGGTTTCGCTCCGCGCTCGTTCCCAAAAATCGCGTTAATCCGCAAACTTGCCGCCGCTTAACGTTCCTTAAACGCCCGCTCGCTTCCGCTTTTCAAGCGTTCGCCGCTCTTTTGCCCTTTCGCCCTTCTGCGCGTTCGCGGTCGAGTTCCAAACGCCGCGCGACGTTCCAAAGTTGAAAGTTGCCCGAACACGGCGTCGGAACGCAAAGGCGCGGCTCTCGCAACACCCAGCAAAGCGGCCCGAGCGCGAACCCGCGGTCGAACCGGTCGTCGCCGAACCGCCGCAAAAACTCGTTGAGCGGCAAAATATCGACCAACTCGACCGTTCCGATAATCGCCCCGCGAACAAACTCCGACGGCGGCTCGACCCCCAACGCGGCGAACGTCGCCGCCGCGTCCGCGTCCGACTCCTTCGAAACGGCGGCGTGAATCGCGATTCGCCCCCGAAACCGCGTCGCCCAAGACCGGTTCTCGACGCGTTTCCAACCTTGCGCGATCGCCCAAGCCCAAGGCGCCCGAATCGTCAACGCCTTCAAATCGGGCGACGCGACCAAGTCGAGCGGGCAAACGTCGCCGCCGTCCCGTCGCAGTAACCGCTCGTTCGTCATATTCTTCGTCTCCTCCGCTTCGCCGACTTGCCCGGTTTATCCAGTTCGCCCAATCGTTCCAAGCGTTCGTTTTATAGGCGAGCGTCAACCGCCCGACGTCAACCGCCCGCGAGTTCGTCTAATCGGTCTCCGCCGTCGTCGCGTCGTTCCGTTCGTTGTTCGAACTCGGCGGCGTTCCGTCGACGACGCTCAATTTAATTTCGCCGACCGTCTCGCGCGTCGCGGAATCGAGCGCGGGAGACGTTTGAGCCGGCGTTAAAATCCAACGCCCGAAATCGACGAGCGCAAACTGATGCGGCGGCGTTTGAGACAGGCGCGCGACCGCTTCCGGATTCAAGTCGTCCAATTTCGCCGACGCGTTCGGCGGCGCGTCGAACGTCAACGGCCGATCGCGAGTCGCCGACGTTTGGCGCGACCGCGCTCGCAAAACCGGCTCCGCGTCGAGCAAAAGCGAACCGTCGAGATTCCAAGCGCTCGCCGCGTCCGCCTCCGAAATTTCCGCGTCGCGCGACGATTGCGCCGACGCCAACGGAGCGCCGCCAAGCCAAATCGCCGAATTCGTCAACGTCGCGTCGAGCGGAAGAAGAGAACCGGTCGCGCCGTCGCGCTCGACGCGATTCGCCAACGCCGAACGCCCGACGACGACGACCCGATCGAAATTCAACGTCGAACGTTCGGCGACGCTCGTCCGCTCCCCTTCGTTCGCCCAAAAAATCGGGCCGGAAACGTTAAAAGCGCAACGCCGCGCCTCCAACGAAACGCCGACGCCGTTCGTCGCGCAAAGCGCCGCCTCGCCGCGCGCGAAGACGCCGTCGAGCCGAACGCTCGTAACGCCGCGCTCGACGGTCGTCGCGTCGGTCGCCAATTCGTCGAGCGACGCCGCCTCAAAAGTCGAACGGAAAAAAGCGACGTTCGAGTGCAACGGCGCGGAAAACGCTTCGCCGGGCGCGTTGCAAACGGTCGCGTTCGAATCGAGCAACGTCAAGACGGTCGGGCCGGTCGCTTCGAAAACCGACCATTTCGACGCGACGACGTCTTGCGTCGGAACGGTAAAATCGATCGCGACGCCTCTCAACGTCAGTTCGCTCGCGTTCAGGAAGAACATTCGCTCTTCCCAACCGCCGTCGGCGACGTTGCGCGGATTAAAAACGAGCGTCGGGCGAAAA
>JAZQAP010000043.1:0-3566 GCA_045545275.1 Thermoguttaceae bacterium
CGGGCAAAGGAGCTGAATCGTCGCGCCGCGCAGTCCCGGCAGGAAAAAAACGTCCGGAACGTCGTCGAGCGCTTCAAAATGTCGACGCGGATGATCGAGAACGCAACGCAAAAACGGCGGGTCGTTCTCGGAAAAATCGCCTTGATACGGGTCGAAGAACGCGCGTTCGTCCTCGGCGCCGTTCCAAGGAAGCGCGAACTCCAACGTTATCGGAAACGGGAAAAACGCCCGACCGGTCAGCGGCGGCTTGGAGGTAAAGCCGTTGCGGTGCGACCAAGTCCGGACGTCCTCGGCTTCGTAAACGGAACCGCTCAAAACCGTCGCTTGAATCCCGCAACAAACGGGCGTCAAGACGGTCGACGAGCCTTCTTGGTAGAACTCGTAAGGAATCCCGTTTTTGTGGATTCCCGTCCAGTCGAGCGACGTTACGTCCCAACGAAGTTTTTTCGCGAAAAGAGCGTCGAGCGTCGCTTCTCGGTCGTCGTAAAGGTCGCAATAACAAAGGTAACACTTCAAACCGTTCGGCGTGTATTCGTCGCGCCAAGTTCGGTTCGAGATATACGAGCCGGTCGGATACGACGGCTGTCGCTCGACGTAATCGAAAACGAACGGATCGGGCGCCGTCGCCGCGACCTTCGCCAACGCGCAAATGGCGACGCGCTCGGCGCTTAGCGTCGACTTGGCGACAATCCGAAACGGGCCGCTCGACGACGCGACGAACGTCGCCGACGCGAACGCGTAATCGTCGCCGCCGTCCGGAAACGTTACTCGCGCCGGGAAAATCGCCGCTTCCGCGCGACCGAGCTTTCCGGCGGGAATCGGTTCGAGCGTCGTCGCAATTTGTTCGACCGGCGTCGTTTCGTCCGGCGCCGTCGCGGCAAGGTAAAGCGCGTCGTTCAATAGTTTAGAAAGCGCCGCGTCGTATTCGAGTTCTTGCGAAAAGCCGTCGATTTTTAGCGGCGTTCCGGTCGCGACGTTCGAAAACATTGTGTTCTTCACGCCGATTCCGACCGCCGGAACTCGTTGTTTCGCAACGCTTCGAGCGCCGAGTTCCCCGCCCTTGTGCGCCGCGATTACGTCTTTGACGTCTTGCCGCAAAATATCTTTCGCCATTCTTTGTTTCTCCTAAGTCGTTGTTTTCTCGACGTTGCAACTCATTCCGGAAGGTCGAGGCAAAGAGAGGAAAACGTGATCGGATAATGGACGCGCTCGATATTCAGCTGAATCGGGTACGACTCCTTCTTGCCGGTAACGGGATTTTCGCGCGTTTCGACCGTGCGCCAAGCGTAATCCCAGCCGCACTTTAGCACGTCGGCGTCGCCAAATTTAATAATCCGGTTCGGCATTACGCCGAAGCTGTACGTCGCCTGCCAGTAGGTTTGTTGAATCCCGAACGCGTCGAGATAACGAGCCGTTTTCGCTTCGATTCCTTTAAACATCACTTCGCCCGGCGCGTAACCGTCGAAATAGTCGACGTTTATGCACCCGACCATCGACATTACCAAAATCCGGGTCGAGCGCGTGAACCAGCCCATCGGGTGCGATTGCGAAATCGAGAAACCGGGGTTCGGAACGGTGCGCTCGACGCCGTCGAAACCGCCGCTTTCGTTCGCGTTAATCCCGCCGTAGTAGTCGATTACGTCGCGCCCGTCGACCGTAACCGCCGCGACCGTTTCAAGCGAATAAAGGATTTTCGCCGTACCGGAAGTCGCGTTAAACGAATAGTTAGATTCCTCGACTTTATCCTTGTCGTCGATTTTGCGCGGCGCGAACGTCGCTTCGAAGTTCCACGCCGGGACGCCCGCGTAGGGCTGGAGCCGCGTTCCCGTAATCGGCAAGCCGTCGCAAACCGGCGGCGAACCGAATTCGTGAACGAGGAAGTCGCGCCCCGCCGCAGTCGCCGCCGCGACCGAGTAAGTCCCGGCGATAACGTAACTTCGGACGATAGACGGGTTTTCGCCGGTCTCGATTTTGAGCGACTCCCGTTTCTCGCCGATTTCGATTCCGTCGAAGATTTTTTGGATGCACGAAGCCATAAAACGCCCTCCTTAACTCTTGTCGTCGAACGATTAAAGACGCGTGTCGTCGCCGGTGAAAACAAACTTGCGTTCGATTCGGTCGAGAATATCCGTTTGCCTTTTCATCTCCTCAAGTTCCGGCGACGCTTGCGCAAAGTTGCCCGCCTCCCAAGCGTTAAACGTGCCTTGCGACGAGAGTTGCGGTTGCATCTTTTGCGCCGTTTCGAACGACCCGCGAATAATTTCGTCGAGCGTCGAGTTCGCCGAAGTCAGTTCCTGCGCGGCGTTTGCGCTTTCCTCTTCCGCCGCTTCGATACGGCTTTTGTCGCCCGATTTGCGCGCTTTTTCGAGTTCGGCTTGCGCGTTCGCGAAGCGCTTCATCGCGCTCTCCGCGTCGGTCTGCGCGTTCTCTCGCCGCGACGTTTCGCGCTCCGCTTCCGCCGCCTTAAACGCTTCCATCGCGGCGGATACGTTCCCGCCGCCGTTCATCGCTTGCAGGACGGCGTACCGCGCCTTAACGATTTCGGAATCCGCCGTCGCGTCGTCGATCGTCCGCACGACTTGACGTCGTTTGACGTCTTCCTCGATTTGGACTTTTCCGAGTTCCGTCTCGCGCCAAGCGTCCGCCTTGGCAAGGTTTGCGGCGTACGTCTCGTTCGCGAGCGAACCGTTTCCGTTTTGCATCGCGTCGTTTAGAATCGAGTCCTGCGCCGCGACGTAATCGGCGTATTTTTTCGCGATCTCCGCCCGTTTCTCGTCGAACTCGGAAAGCGCGTCGGTTTCGAAACTTGCGGCGGTTTCCCGCGCTTTTTCGACCTCCTTCTCGAAGTCTTCGGCGTCTTTCGCTTCGGTCGCGGTTCGGACTTGCGCTTCGCTCGCCTCGCGCTCTTCTTTCGCCGCTTCCGCCGAATCTTCTTGAATCTTAAGGCCTTCCGCTTCAAGTTTATTCGCGACTAACTTGCGGCGAATTTCGGCTTCGCGGTTGTTGATTTCCACGATTTGCTCTTCCGTTCCGCCTTGCATACCGAGCGCGTCCTTAACGCCCGCCCAAACGCCGCCGACCGTCCAATCGCCGATTAAATTATCGCGACGTTTCGCAAGTTGTTCAAGTTCCGCGTTTAACGCGGCGTCTTCGCTTGCGAGGTCGGCCTTTCTTTGCTCGCGTTGCTTTTTATTGAACGCCTCTTGCGCCTCGGCGAGGCCGCCGAACTTCTTCGCCGTTTCGTCGAGCGTGAAACCGAGGTCGCCGTAAGCGCCGGTCAGTTGCGCGATAATTCCCTTCGCTTCGACAAATTCGGCGTTGGTCAGCGCGGACTTCTCGTTAAGCTCTTCGAGACGTTCGAAAAGCGCTTTGTAACTATCGCGCTGTTCTTGATTTGCGCGAGCCGTTTCCGCCGCCGCGTCGCTCGCTTCCCTCGCCTTTTCGGCGGCCCGTTGCGACGCGTTCGCAAACGCGGTAACGGCGGCGGTTGCCGCGCTGAACGCCAACAACGGCCCGATGGACGCGACGACGCCGCGAAGCGCTCCGGCGAACGCTCGCGCCGAAGC
>JAZQAP010000044.1:0-2061 GCA_045545275.1 Thermoguttaceae bacterium
AACGCCGTCGACGAAACCGCCGACGCCCGCTTCGGTCGCAAGGTTCGCTTCGAAAATCTCGACCGAAGCGAAATCGCCTCCGACGCGCCGCGCCCAGTCGGTCAACGCCGCCCGATTCCGATTCGTCTGCAGGTAAAGCGCAACGTTTTCGCCGCGATACGACTCCGCGACGGCGCGCCCAATCCCCCCGGAAGCGCCGGAAATTACGACGTATTTTCTCGCGTCGCCGTTTTTTTGCGCCGTTTGCATTATTCGCCTCGTTTCGCCGTCTCGCCTAATTTCGCTCAAACGCCGGTCGCCGTCGCCGCGCTTTCCGCTTCCGTCGCCGCTTTCTCCGCTTTCAGGAGGCGATATTCGGCGATCTCCTTCTTTTTCGTTCGATATTCGATTCCCAAAAAGACCGCCGCGATCGCGAACGCCAACGCGTCGGAAATCGGGAACGAAAACCAACAACCGTTCAAGCCGACGACGCCGCACGCCTCGAAAATCCGCGGCAAAAAGTAAAGGCAAGGGAGCAAAAACAACAGCTGCCGCAACAACGTCAGCATCAGCGCCAAAATTGGCCGCCCGTGCGCTTGGAAGTAGCCGCCGGCCAAAATGTTGACGCCGACGAACGGCAAACCGCACATCACGAAGCGAATCGCGCTCGTTCCCAACGCCAACTTTTCTTCGTATCCCGGCTCGTTCGAATTTAAGAAAAGCCAAACGAAGGGTTTCGGCCAAAGCATCAGAACGAACCAAGCCGCGAACCCGGCGACGACGACGACTTTCAACGCCAACGTCAACGCCGGCAAGACGCGATCCGGTCGTTTCGCGCCGACGTTGTACCCGACGATCGGTTGCAAACCTTGCCCAAGCCCTAAAAACGGCATCAAAACGGCGTTGGCGATGGCGATCGCGATTCCCATCACCGCGACCGCGACGTCGCCGCCGTCGAACGCGTAATTCATCGCTTCGCCGTATTTCCGCCCGAATTGGCCGAGCATATTGTTTTGCGTTACCGACAGAATCATCGCGCAAGCCTGCGTCGCGAACGGAACGCCGCCGAGAACCGCGATTTCTTTCGTCAATTTCCAATTAAAGCGACAATATTTCCACCGCCAACGGAGCGTCGTTCGACCGGAAAAATAGAGCCAGCAAATCCAAGCGGCGCTGACGCAACACGCCAAGACGTTCGCGAGTCCGGCGCCCCAAATCCCGGTTTTCAAATAAAAGAGGAAAAACCAGTCGAGCGCCGCGTTGACGATCGCCGCGATGAACATCGAGACCATCGCGATTTTCGGTTTCCCTTCGGCGCGAATGAAGTTGTTGACGCCGTAAGCGATATGTTGCGGAAAGACGCCCCAAATTAACACCGACAAATACGACTTCGCCAACGGCATGACCGCTTCGGTCGCGCCGAAAAGTCGCAAAAGCGGCTCCATAAACGCGATTCCGAAGGCGGTAAAAAGAACCGAGGTCGCGGCGGAGAGGAAAAGCGCCTGCCCGAGCGCCTCTTCGGCTTGGTCGTTGTTCCGCTCGCCAAGTTTAATCGAAATGATGATCGTCGCGCCGGTGCCGATCGTCATCGCGATCGCCAAAAAGATCAAAATGACCGGAAACGCGACGGTAACGGCGGCGAGCCCGTCGGTTCCGAAACATTGTCCGACAAAAACGCGAGCGACGAGGTTGTAAGTCGCCATCACAAACGCGGCGGTGATCGCCGGAAGCGAAAATTCGAAAAGGAGCCGTCCGACGGAACGCGTCTCAAGAAATTCCGGATTTTGCGTTTGCGCCATAATTCGTTTTCCTCCAAGAGTTTGTCGCTTTCGAGCCGCGACGTTGAAGAGACGGGCGTTTCTAAAACGACCGCTAAACGATTATACCGCGTTCGCGCCGGACGCCAAGGGGGAGGCCCCGCGTCTTTCGCAGTCGACGCGTCAAGAAACGCCGCGAGCCGGCCCGCGCTCCCAATCGGGACCCCGCGCGGCTCGAGACGGCAAAAAACGTCGGCAAAGCGGTCGAATCGCTCGACCGCTTCAAACGTTATTTCGATTAACGGCGGCGAGCGGAAACGCGGAA
>JAZQAP010000045.1:0-1540 GCA_045545275.1 Thermoguttaceae bacterium
ACCCTTCGAACGTCGACCGCTTGCGTCCTCCCGCAGCGCAAAGTCAAACGTCGCGCCGCGTCCGCGGGAAACAGCGTTTCGTTTTCCGCGCGACGTCGTTAAAATTTAACAATGCAAACGCAAACGCCGACGCCTTAAAACGACGTTTCATCGACGACGTTTGCGGTTGTCGCCGGCGTTTAATCGCAGCTAGATCGGCGAAAATTTAGCGTGCGATTTCAAACGGTTGTTTCGTCGTTCGCCGACGCGCGACGCACGATCCGTTTTTCCGTCGAAAACTTTTCGGTTATCGGCGATGTTTCGCGGTACTTTGACGGCGTCCGCCAAACGCGCGGCGACGAGGTAAGCGTCGAATCGCGTTGGGTCGTCAAAACGAATTATCCTCAAAACGCTAGGAGAAAAAAAATGGCAAGAGGAGGCAAAAGAAAGGGGGCCGGGCGTCCTAAGGGAACCGGCAAATTTGGCGAACCGACGAAAGCGATTCGACTGCCGATTTCTATGATCGACCGCATTATGCTCTTCATCGAACAAAAGGGCCTTTCTTTCCCGCTTTACAACGATCAAGTGCAAGCGGGTTATCCGTCCCCCGCGGAAGACGCGCCCGTCGACAAACTCGATTTGGGTTCTTATTTGGTTCAAAACCCGGCTTCGACTTTTTTTGTTAAGGTAACGGGCGAATCGATGACCGGCGCCGGTATTTTCCCGGACGACCTCCTCATCGTCGACCGCAGCGTCGCGGCGAGCAACGGCGACGTCGTCGTCGCGGTCGTTGACGGAGAATTTACCGTCAAAAGCCTTTTTATCTCGAAGCGCAAAATCGAATTGCGTCCGGAAAACGACAAATTCTCGCCGATTTCGTTGAACGACGAAAGCGAGCTGAACGTTTGGGGCGTCGTCAAAAACGTTATTCACCGCGTTTGAGCCCGACTTTTTCGTCGTTTGTTTAAAATCGCGTTCGTTGCAAATCTCGTTTGCGACGGGCGCGATCGCGTCGTTCTTGAAAACGGCGAACGTCGTTCAAACGTTTGGCGCGTTCTTTGCGTCGGCGTTTCGTTTTCAAGCGGCGATTTGCGGCGTCGATTTCGCGTCGCCCAGCGAGATGGTAACGAGTGTTTTTTCATCGGACGGTTTCCCCGAAGTCGCCTTCTCCGCGCGACGTTTTAACTCGGCGTTTCGGCGTTTCTTCGTCTCTCTTTAACGTCGCGTCGGAGCGTTGCGCTCGCGCTTTTCCGGCGACTTTTTTCGAACCGTTTGAATTTTGGCGCTCGATTTGGCGTTCGATTTCGGACGCGGCTTGTTTTGAAAAATCGACGCGTTCGTTTTTCGAACGTCGATTGAGTTCGCTTCCTTTTTTTTCTCTTCTCCGCCCCGACTCTTCCGATTTTAACGATTTTGCGGAGCGACTTCTTTTCGTCGCGCAAACGTTCGCCGCGCAAACGATTTTTTCGTTCGTTTCTTTGGCGTTCGAACTTGCGGAATCGGAGCGTTTCGCACTTTTCGGCTCGACTCCGTTCGATTGGGGCGCGTCGATTCGTCCGCT
>JAZQAP010000046.1:0-4451 GCA_045545275.1 Thermoguttaceae bacterium
GTCGGAAGTCGCAAAACGACGGCGCGCGTCGAAAATTCGAGCGCGACGGACGCCGAGCGTCTCCGGCGAATCGGTTCGACGCTCGGTCGTTCGCAAAAACGCGACGACGGCTCGGTCGGCGGCGGTTTGCGCTCGCGGCGAATCGAACGGAACGAAAACGCTTTCGCCGCCCCAAGAGACGACGTTCCCGGAGGTCGCCGGAACGGAACGCGACGCGACGAGACCTTCGCGCTCCGCCGCTCGCCGCTCTCGCTCGACCGCGACGACGCAAAAAAAAGCGAAAAGCGCGCCGATCGCTCCGACCGCCGCCGTCGTTCGCCATGTTCGTCGAAAATTTGTCAAACCGCTTATTCCGCCCCCGACGTCCCGATTCCGCCTCTTTTCGCGCCGCAAAATCAAACGCTTTTCATTATCAAAACCAAAAACGTCGTTTAACGCTTATTCGCAAGGCACGACCTCGATCTTCGCGGCGTCTTCTCGCGAAACGACGAACGTTTGGTCGTCGACGCGGGTCGTCAACGTCGCGGCGTCGCATTGGTCGCGCAAAATTCGCAACGTTTTGTTGGGCCGCCAATTCGTCGACGAAAATTCGGGACGCTCTTGCAACTCTTCCGGAATCCGCGCCAAGATAACGGCGTCGTGTTCGACGCTCGCCTCGTCGAGCGTTTGCGACGCGCGGTGAACGCTCGACAGGTCGACGGTGCGCCCGACGTGAACGATCTCGTCGAGACAGCCGTGAATACACATCGCGCAAAATTGGTCGTTATTCTTTTCCCGACAGTGATAATCGGAACGTCTGAAGAGCGAGGCGCCGACGCGCGGACAACTGTCGACGAACTCGACAAACTCAACCAAACGAGTTGTAATTTCGTCGTTCATCGCGTGTTCGAGGCGGCAAGCGGACTCCTTCGACGTTTTCGCGTCGACGCCGAGAATCCGTTCGAGGAAAATCTCCATCGCCGCGTGTCGCCGGATAATTTTACGCGCCTCCTTCTCGCCCAACTCGGTCAACGCGATCGGAACGTAAGGCAAGTAAACGACGTAACCCTTCTCGGCCAACGCTTTAAGCGCGCTCGTTACCGACGGACGCCTCACGCCCATTCGGTCGGCGACGCAACTGCTGCGGACGACTTTCTCGGTTTGCGTTAACTCGTAAATCGTTTCGAGGTAGTCTTCGAGGCTTTGCGTCAGGTCGTGGGAGTCATTGGTTGCGTTAGTCATAATCAATCCTCGGCGCAAAAACTATTTTCAGTTCGGACGTTAAGCGCGACGCGATTCCACGTCGACGCGTTAAAATAGGCAAGATATTCGACATTTAGCGTTCGCCCCCCTTCGCGTTTCTCCGTCAATCCTCGACGACAAAGTTGCGGAGCGTTCCAATCTTCTCAATCTCGACGACGACTTCGTCGCCGGGTCGGAGATAAAGAGGCGGTTTGCGCGCGTCGCCGACGCCGCAAGGGGTGCCGGTAAAGAGCAAATCGCCGACGCTCAACGTCATAACCTGCGAAATATAAGAAATGAGATAATCGATCGGGAAAATAAAATCGCTCGTGTTCCCCGACTGAACCGTTTCGCCGTTGAGGCGCGTTTCGATTTTCAGCGCGTTCGGGTCGCCGACTTCGTCCGCGGTAACAAACGTCGGCCCGATCGGCGCGAAGGAGTCGAACGACTTGCCCAAAAACCATTGCCCGCCCGGCTTGTCCTTTTGCCAATCGCGCGCCGACACGTCGTTCCCGCAACAGTATCCGGCGACGTAATCCATCGCTTCGGAACGCGGAATATCTTTCCCGTCTTTCCCGATCACGACGACAAGCTCGCCTTCGTAATCGACGCGATTAGAGACCTTCGGAAGCGCGATCGCGGCGTCGCAAGCGTTCAACGCGCTCGGCGCTTTGTTGAAAATCACCGGAACGCTCGGAAGTTGGTTGCCGAACTCGCGAACATGGTCGGCGTAATTGAGTCCGACGCAAAGAATCTTATCGGGCGACATAATCGGCGGAAGATAAAAAAAGTCGCCGTTCGAAAAATCGAGGGTCGCGACGTTCGCTCCGGCGTCGTCGAGGGCTCGTCGCACGTCGGCGAAAAAACCGCCTTCGGCGTTCGCCGCAAGAATATCTCGCGCCGAAGCCAGATTCCAATTTTCGTCTTCGAGAAGTTCCGAAAGCGCGACCCAACCGTCCGCCGCCTCGCTCCAAACGGCCAAAAAACCGGCGCATTCTTGAGCTTCGGCGATTTTTTCGTTGTAAAAGTTTGCGAAACGCACGTGATTTTCTCCCTCGACGCTTTCGCCGTCGTCGACGCGACGAAAGAGCCGTTTTCGGTCGTTTTAAGAACGGCGAGCCGTCGTTCTTCGGCGACGCGCAATAAATTATCGACAAATATTGAAAGAATCGCGTTTAGCGTCGTCGTTTCAACCGGGCAAAACGCGACCGTCGAACGCCGCGCAACCCTAAAATTACGTCGGCGTCCGCCGGTTAATCGTTAAATTTAACGTTTGCGACAACGTCGAACGTTAAGCGATCGCGACGTCGAAGCGCTCGCCAACGCAAACGCTTCGACGAAAAGCTCTTAACTAAGCGCGGTTCTCGCTTCGTCGAGGAATTCGCCCGCCGCTATCGTTGCCTTCGGGCGTCGCCAAGGAAACCGCGCGGCCCGACGCTACGCGCGAAACTCTCTCGACGAAACGAACCTACCCTAATTAAGCGCGAATCACGCTTCGTCGAGGAGTTCGACCGCCGCGAATTTTTGGCCTTCGAGCATCGCCAAGGACGCGCCGCCGCCCGTGCTGACGTGCGAAACTTTGTCGGCGAAACCGAGCTTTTGAATCGCCGCCGCGCTGTCGCCGCCGCCGATGATCGAGATCGAATCGCTGGCCGCGATCGCTTCGGCGACCGCTTTCGTCCCGGCGTCGAACGGAGGCATTTCGCAAACGCCCATCGGGCCGTTCCAAACGACCGTCTTCGCGTCTTTGACGAGGTTCGCGTACATTTCCGCCGTTTTCGGCCCAATGTCGAGACCTTCGAAACCGTCGGAGATTTCGCCCGCCGCGACGATTTCTTTGTTGCAGTCGGAGCTGAACGCGTCGCCGCAGTGCGTGTCGATCGGGAGGACGAGTTTGTCGCCGCCGGACGCGAGAAGTTCGTTCGCGAGTTCGACTTTGTCCGGTTCGACGAGGCTGGAACCGACTTTGCCGCCTTGCGCCAACGAGAAGGTGTACGCCATCGCGCCGCCGATCAGGACTTTGTCGCAAATACCGAGCAAGTTCTTGATGACCATAATCTTGTCGGAGACTTTCGCGCCGCCGAGGATCGCGACGAACGGGCGTTGCGGAGCGCTAATCGCGTCGGTCAGGTACTTGATTTCCTTTTCGACGAGGAAACCGCAGACGCGCGGTTTGCCGGCCATCGCTTCCGGAACGGCGACCATCGAAGCGTCGGTGCGGTGGCAGGTGCCGAACGCGTCGTTGACGTAAACGTCGGCGAAGGAGGCGAGTTTCGCGGCGAAGTCGGCGTCGCCCTTCTTTTCGCCCGCTTGGAAACGGAGGTTTTCGAGAACGACGACGTTCCCGTCGGTCAAAGCGGCGACTTTCGCTTCCGCGTCGGCGCCGACGGTGTCGGTCGCGAAATCGACTTTCGCGTTCGGAAGGAGTTCGCCGAGACGAACCGCCGCCGGTTTCAGCGAGTATTTGGCGTCCGGTTCGTTCTTCGGACGACCGAGGTGGCTCATCAAAACGACTTGGCCGCCGCGTTCGAGAACGGATTCGATCGTCGGGAGCGCCATACGGATGCGGCGATCGTCGGTAATGTTCCCGTTGTCGTCGAGCGGAACGTTGAAATCGACGCGAATCAAGACCTTCTTACCGGCGACGTCGACGTTAGCGATCGTTTTTTTCGCCATTGCAAAACCCTTCCTATTTTACTTAAACGATATATTTTACTTAAAGTTTGCAAAGCGACGTTTCTTTTTGCTCAAATTCCGCGCTATTTGCGAAAATTTCGCCAAAAAATCCGCCCCAATTTGCAAATTTTACTTTTTTCTTCGCGTTTTGATAAAAAATCGCCTGTTGCGGCGCCCGCGAATCGACTATAATAAAGCATACTTCAACGGCGCGTTTTGGGAAGGGGGGCGGTCGCTTTTCCGTCGTTTCTCCCGGAATTTCCGCGACTTTCGGACGCTCGACGCGGCGATTAGAAACGCCTAACGCCTACCTGTTTTCCCTATTTTACGCAAAACGTCGACGCCGTCGCCGCCGGTTGGAAACGATCTTCGGCGACCGTCGCCGTCGATAATTTTACCGATTTTAACATTTCCGCCGAAAAACTTTCCCGTTTTTCTTCCGAGCGTTCGATAAAACGGAAAGGAAACGGCGTTTTAGCCGGCCGCGTCAATTTAACCGGGATTTTCCGGTTATTCCGCCGCGTTTTCCCCGCGCGGCCTCCCGACGCCGTCCC
>JAZQAP010000047.1:0-9547 GCA_045545275.1 Thermoguttaceae bacterium
CCCGCCGAGCCCGCATTGGTCGCGGTAATATTCGACCGTTTTAATATCGGTTAAATCTTGCCCGTGAACGATTTGAAGCGGTCGAAACTCGCGCGGCGGCGTCGCGAAATCGGCGAGCCAATCGGCGCCGAGGAACGCCCCGTTCCGCTTCTCGAACGCGATCGACGCCCCCGCCGGAGCCCGCTCGTCCGACGCCGGAACGACCGTCTCGACGTCGCGCCGCGCCGGAACGGAAGCGTTCGCCGCCCCTCCGTTCGTCGCCGACGGCGGCGCCGCCGACGCCGTTTCCGACCCTTGCGCCCCGCTTTCTTGCGCTCGAACCGTCGCGGCAATCGACGGCAACATCGTCGTTCGTTCCAACGCCCAATCGAGCGGCAAAACCGACGTCGAAACGCCCCCTATTAATAATAATGGCAAAATCGCCGAAAAACGCATTTTTTCTCCTTCTCAACCGCGGTCGCCTCCGCGACTCCAAGCGCCTAAAAGCCAAACGCCAAGTCGGTAAAATCAACAAAATCGCCAAAACCGACAAAAACAACGTTCGCCGCCGACCGACGCGCTTCATTATAAAGGACGGCGCCGCCGACGTCAAACGTTTTCGCGCCGCGCCCGTCGAAACGCCGCTCGAACGACGTTAAAACGAACGCGTTTTCGCCCGTCGCCCTATTTTCGCTAAACCGGTTAATCTTCTTAAACAACGCCGACGCCGCAATCTCCGCAAAGCGCCGTTTCAGCCGAGAAGATACCCGGCGTATCCGACGACGCGCTCTCGGTCGCCGCTCGAATCCCCACTCGTCGCGTATCCGACTTTCTCCGCTTTGCGCAACTTGCCGATTTTACCGAGCGCCGACAAAACGAAAAACGCGGGCAAGACGCCGCACATCGAGATTTTTTCGCGTCGAACCGTCTCCCAAAGGCGCGTCGGGTCGAGCGATTCGAGGGCGTCGAGAGCGAGCGCGTCGAGGCGGCGCGTCGTTTCGTCGTTCGAAAAATGATTCATATCGCTCGAAATCAAAATAAGGGGCGCGTTTCTCCCGCTTTTCTCTTCATTTTGGAGAAACTCGGCAAAATTTGCGGCCGCCGCGGTCAATTCGTCGACCGTCGCTCGACCAATAACCGCCCCGACGACCTTCGCCGCCGGAGCGAAACGAGCGATCAGCGGAACGAGCGTTTCGACCGCGTGTTCTCGGCGATGCGCGACGGCGTCCTTGCGGAACGGCGGAACCGCCGCGACGAAGCGTTCGACAAAATCGGGATCGCTCGGAACGCTCTCCCCGCCCCCGACGTCCCAACGCTCGGCGGGCATAACGGCGAAATCGGCCCCCTCCGCTCGGTGTTTCGGCGCGAAAACGACGACCGTTTCCGGAATTTCGACCCGTTTTAGCGTCGCCGCCGCCAAGCGTCCCGAATAAATCCAACCGGCGTGCGGGACGAGCGCCGCGCTCCAACGCCGCCTATTTTCGCCGCCTGTTCTAATTTCATTAACTTCGCCAAATTCACCATATTCGCCAACTTCGCCAAAACCGCCGTTTCTCGCGTTCTCGCCATTTTGCGCCGTCCGCTCCAATTTGTCGAGCAACGCCGCCCGCTCCGCCGGAGTCGCCGGATAAAAGAGCCTCGCGACCGCCGCCGGTCGAATCGTCGCGCTTGCGTCGTTCGCCGCGACTTCTTCGCCAACCCCGTCGTTTTGCGCAATCCTCTTATTTTGAACGCGCGTCGGAAGATTCCAACGAAAAAAATCGGGCGCAAGGCGAAACGTCGGTCGCGACGCGCTCGGCGAACCTGCCGACTTTGCCGATATCGCCTTATTCGCGCCGCTTACCGAAACCGCCGACTCTTCCCCGTTTGCCTTATTTCGCCCGTCCCGCTCGTTTCGCTCGGCGACAATTTGAACCAACGTCGGATTTTTACTCGCCAAATAAACGAACGGTTTCTTGAACGAAACGCCTTCAAAGGCGCAAAGTCGCGTTTCGTCGCTCGCCCAAGCGTCGCGCGCCAACCCGGCTTTCTCGCAAACCGCCTCTAAAAACCGTTCCGCGTCCCAACCGAAGTCGGTCGCGACGCTCGGCAAAAGGAGACCGCGCCGCCCTCGTCCTTCGATTTGGAGACCGTCGCGCCCGACCTGAATCGCGCCGACTCGGTCGACGCCCCGTTCGGAAAGCGCCCGCATTCCCCCAAGCGCCCAAATTTCCAAATCGAGGTCGTAAAACTCGTCCGGCGAGAGGGGCGGAAAACGCGGGTCGGACGTCGCGGCGGAAACGGCGGCGGAGTCGAGCGCGACGCCCCAAGCGATTCCTTCGCGCATCGCTCCCATACAGGAACGCAGACGCCCCCGTTTCTTCAAACTAACGAAAGCGCCCAAAACCGGCAAATTCGCCGCTTCGCCCAAATCGTCTATTTTGGGTTTCGGAGCGCCCGCGACCGCCGCCGCGATTCGATCTCGCGCCCAAAAAAACGCTCGTTCCATTTCTTCCGTCGAAAATTTCGGAGTCGCCGACTCGTTCATAACGCCCTTTCCTTTTTACCGCGTCGCCTACATTGCCTATTTTACCTTTATTTATCTTTTTAACAATAAACCGTAAATCGCCCTATTTGCGACCGTTACATTTACTTTAACTCTCCGTTTAATCATAATAAAACGTCCGTCGCCCGCTTCAACAGTCCTATTTTACCCATCTTAACCAGATTTACATCTTAAAAGCGAAAAGAAATTTTTAAAACCGGGCTTGAAAGAATCGTCGAAAATCGCTACTCTACGCGCGCAACGACGAGAAGTCCAACGCGCTCCGTCGTCGACGCTAAAAGCCGCCGCGCGCCAACGCGGTCGAGCGATAAAAAAACCCGTCGCGGAAACGCGAAGAGATAGCAAACCCGAATTCCTGCAACGAGAACTTGCATTTCTCAGCAACTTTGGGTGACGACCAAAAGGAATTCCGGCGAATCTTCGCGCTCCGCGACGGGGGCGTGCGTTATGCGGCGCGGGGGCCGCGTCGATACCTATCGATAACCCGAACCGTTCGCAAGGGGCGTTTTCAACGCTCAAAAACGCGCTTCGCCGCTTCGCTGACGTCGGCGTCAAAAAAATTGAGCGTCGTCGGGGTCAAAACGTCGGTATTGTACCACAAAGGCGGAGGACGCGCAAGCGGGCGAACGAAAAAACAAGCGAAAAATTGTTAAAGTTTTATCGTTGTAACGTCGATAAAGACGTTTTACGCGCTTTTCACCGCCATAATTCGTCGAACTTTCTCTCTAATACGCTTTTTTTCGCGCCGTTGCCCGTCGTTTCTAAAAAATTTTTTAAAATTTCTTTAACTCATTCCCCGTTCGTCGCTTCGACCGCCAAATTCGGCGCGACCCATTTAATCGAAACTGTTTTCTTCGCTAAATTCCTTATTCGCGTCGTCGCCGTTCCGCTTTAGTAGAGATCGAAAAAAAATTTTTTAAAGAGAATTTTAAAAATTTCTCGGAAAAAAAGAAAAAAAAGAGAAAAAGAGGCGCCGGGGCCCTTGCGCAAATATTTTAACGCGCAATAATGTATATTATTTTACACACAAAAGATTGACCGCTCGGAGTACGAAAACGCGTGTTTTTCGATGGCGAGCGGCGTAGCTTTTACCTCGAAGAGGAATATTCATGGTCGAATTTTTGACTTTATCGGTCGAACGCCGCGAAGAAGTCGGCAAACGTCGAAATCGTCGCCTTCGCGAAAGCGGCAAAACCCCGGCTGTTTTGTACGGTCACAAGAAAGACGTCGTCAATCTGACCGTTCCGGCCGACCAAATCGACGCCGCGATTCGTCTCGGCAACCGTTTCGTGAACCTCGCCGGCGCCGTCAACGAACGCGCTTTCATCAAAGAAGTTCAATGGAACACTTGGGGCGACGTCGTTCTTCACGTCGACTTCACCCGCGTCAGCGAAAACGAACGCGTTCAGCTCGAACTTCCGCTTGAAATCCGCGGCGAAGCGCCGGGCGTCAAAGAAGGCGGCGTCGTTAAACAAGTTCTTTACCGTCTCCAAGTCGAAGCCGACCCGACGAACGCTCCGGAACGCGTTTCCGTTAGCGTCAACGAACTTGGTTTCAACCAACAAGTTCGCGTCGCCGATCTCGTTCTTCCGGAAGGCGTGAAAGCGCTCGCTCCGGCCGACGCGGTCGTCGTCGAATGCTCCGAGCAAGAAGAAGTTTCGGAAACCGCCGAAGAAGCCGTCGACGGCGCGGAACCGGAACTCATCGGTCGCAAAAAGGCCGACGAAGAAGAAGCGGAATGATTCGGCGTTTCGCGCTCGCCCCTTGCGTTTTCGCGAGTTTCGCCGCGAGTCGCGTTTAATCGTCGAAGTAATTTTCGGAGTTTATCGCAATGCTCAAGACTTTGTTCAAGGTCTTTAGGGCGCCCCCGAAAAACGAAATGAAACCGGATAAAATCATCGTCGGCTTAGGCAACCCCGGTTCGAAATACCGCGACACGCGGCACAATATCGGGTATATGGTTCTCGCGGAACTCGCGTCGCGTTGGGCGACCGGCAAACCGCGCAATCAGTTCCAAGGCGACGCGCTCGACGCTCGGATCGGAGGGAAAAACGTTCTCCTCCTTTGTCCGACGACGTATATGAACCTTAGCGGAAGCTCGATCGCCGCCGCCGTTCGCTATTACAAGCTCGATCCTAAAGCGGATTTAATCGTCGTTTGCGACGATCTCGACCTCCCGGTCGCGAAAATTCGCGTCCGTTCGCAAGGATCGGCCGGCGGACAAAAAGGCTTGAAAGACGCGATCGCGAAACTCGGAACGCAAGAGTTCGCAAGACTTCGCGTCGGAATCGGTCGTCCCGCGACGCAAGAGCAAGTCGTCAACTTCGTATTAATGCCCTTCAGAAAAGAGGAGCGAATCGAAGTCGATTTGGCGTTGAAAACCGCCGCCGACGCGCTCGAACGCTGGGTCGCCGACGGCGTCGAAGAAACGATGAACCTCTTCAACGCCGACGCGAAAAAGAAAAAAGGTTCGAATTAAACCGATTTTTCCGATTTCACTATCAACGGTAGGTTCGTTCGCCGTTTTCGAACGTCGACGACCGTTAAAAATGAAATAAACTCGTCCGCGCGACGAGAACGACTTTTGAGATTTCTCGAAGTCGTCCATATATTAGGAGCAGTAAATTGACTCAGGAACACGTTTACGACGGCTTGTTCATTTTGAATTCCGAAGCCTACGCCCGTAATCCGGAAGAAGTTTCCGGCCAAATCGCGAAAACGATCGAGTCCTTGGGCGGCGTCGTTCGCGTCAGCCGTCTTTGGGAAGAACGCAAACTCGCCTATCCGATCAAAAACCATCGTCGCGGAACCTATTGGCTTACCTATTTCCGCATGCAAACCGACAAACTCGTCGAGTTGAATCGCCAATTCCAACTCAACGGCAACGTCATTCGTTTCCTTATCCAAACGATCGACCCGCGCCTTGAAGACGCTCTCGTCGAACACGCGCTCGCCGGCCCGGCCCAACGCGAAGAAGCGACCGAAGAAGCCGCCGCGCCGGTCGCCGACGTTTACGAAGAAGAAACCGCCGAAGACGAAGAATAATTTTCGTCTCGACGCTCTTCGCGTCGCGCCGAAATTTCGGCTCGGCCCGTTTCGACGACGCCGACCGAACGTTTTTCCCGAAAAACCGCGCTTTGCGCAATCCGTTTAACGAAAGGCGAGCGATATGGCTAGTTACAACAGAGTCGTTTTGGTCGGCAACCTGACCCGCGACCCGGAACTTCGTTCGATCCCCAGCGGCATGTCCGTCCTCGACGTCGGAATCGCCGTCAACGATCGTCGCAAAGACGCGAACGGCAACTGGATCGAAGAAGCGACTTTCGTCGACGTTACCGTTTGGGGACGCAGCGCCGAAGTCTTGGCCGAGTACACCCGCAAGGGTTCGCAAATCCTCGTCGAAGGCCGCCTGAAAATGGACTCTTGGGAACAAGAGGGCCAACGTCGAACCAAATTGAAGGTCGTCGCGGAACGCACCGTCCTTCTCGGTTCTCGCGGAGAGGGCGGCGGAGGCGGCGGTTACCAACAGGGCGGCTACCAACAGTCGTACCAACGTCAACAACCGCCGCGTTCCAACGCGTCGAACTCCGGTTCGTCCGGCGGCGATTATTACAACGATTTCGCGCAAGACGGCGGCGACGATATTCCGTTCTAATTTTAGAACGCGACGCAGTCAATCGGAAAAGCGTTTTTTGGCGCTTGAAATTGGAAATAAAATAAAATAGGAAATATAGCAGGTTTAATCATGCAACAACAACGCAACAAACGCGCTCGCAGCGCTAACCGCACCGGCAAACGTTTGCCGAAGGGCCCGAACGGCGGTATCCAACTCCTTCTGATCCAATCGGTCGACTCCCTCGGCAAACAAGGCGACGTCGTCGAAGTCAAGCGGGGTTACGCGAAAAACTACTTGCTTCCGCAAGGTCTCGCGACTTTCGCGACCGATCACCACCGCCGTATGGTTGAAAAACACAAGGCGATGTTGCTCGAAATCCAAAAACAACGCCTCGCCGGTCTTCGCGAACTCGCCGATCTTATCGCCGAAAAGACCGTCAGCATCGAAGCGAACGCCAACGAAGACGGCCAACTTTACGGTTCCGTCGGCGCCGACGAAATCGTCCACGCCCTCAAACTCGAAGGCGTCGCGATCTCGACCGACCAAGTTCGCCTCACCGGCCCGCTCAAGGAACTCGGTCGTTACGCCGTCCGCATTTACTTGGGCCACGAAGTCGAATCCTCGTTGAAGGTTTGGGTCGTTCCGACCACCCGCGACGACGCTTGATCGCCCTTCGCAACGACGGTTTTAGCCGCCGCGCGTTGACAAACGCAAACGCGTTTTGCCTATGTTAACGTCGACTCAAAAATATAAACGCCGCGTTCTCCTCAAAGAGGCGCGGCGTTTTTATTGCCATGAACGTTTAGTTAAACGACGCAACTCAAATCTCGACGCCGCGATTCTTTTCCCCATTTCAAAGAAGGCGAGCTCATTTTCGCAACGTTTTTCCAAAACGTCGCCCCAAACGTCAAACGATTTCTTCGTCGACCGGCGCCCGGCTCGTTCCGGTCGCGACAATTTTAACGCAAAAAACGGCGCGACGTCCGTCGAATCGCCTCGACAAACGTCGCGCCGCTAATTTACGCCGTTAAAATCGGTCGACGTTAACGATTATTTGTCAAACGCCGACGTTAACGGTTCGATTTTTCTCCCAATCACGCGTCCGGTTGAACGGAGAACGGTTTGCCCGCGAAGAAGTCTTTGAAGATTTGCGCGTAACTCTTGTCGGTGTAACCGCCGGCTTCTTGGGTAACCCAACCGTTATAACCGATTTCTTCGATGCAATCGCGCACCGATTTCCAATCGATCGAGCCTTTTCCGATCGGCGGGAAGGAACCGCCGCTTCCGCTCGATTTGTCGAGCAGGAAGTCTTTGATGTGCAACTTGACGATATCGTCTTTGCCAAGCGCGCGAAGCCAATCTTCGGTTTTCGCGTATTTAACGTGATTGCCGAGGTCGAAGTAAGCCTTAACCCAAACGTTCGAGAAGGAACGAACGAACGCGGCGTAAAAGTCCGGCGCGCACCAAAGGTTGTTCCAAACGTTTTCAATACCGATGGTAACGCCTTCGTAAGCCGCGACCGGAAGAATTTCTTCCATGCAACGGTAGGTCGCTTCGGTCGCTTCGTTTTGCAACTTGATATATTCGGCGAACGGCGCGTTGTCGCCTTCGCAAACCGATTTCACCATCAACGTGTTCGGGTCGAAATCAATTTTGAAGTCCCAAGGTTTCGGGCCCGGATTGCCAATGCGGCACGGAACGAGCAGAATCGCGGAGGCGCCGAACGCGGCGGCGGCGGCCAACGCTTTCTTGACCGATTCGATATCGGCTTTCGCGGAGTCGGCGTTGTTGAAGTTCGTCCAACCGCGCATCACCGAGTGAATGCGGATCCCAACTTCTTCCGCGTCTTTGCGAGCTTTGCGAGCGTCGGCGACTTCGACGTTCCAACCGGAAATTTCAACGCCTTCGATCCCGACGGCGGCCAACTCTTCGAAGCGTTTTTTATCGGCTTTCCCAAGAATAAAGGCGCTGTGCAGTTGCGTTTTATAGGTCGCGGCGCTCTCGTCGGCGCGAGCGACGCTCGAAAAACCGTTCAAATTCGCGGTCGCGGCGACGGCGCCGAGCGCGGTCGTCGCCATAAAATCGCGGCGAGTCCATTGACGTTGCATATCGTTCGTTCCTTTCGCAAACGGAGGTCGGGCGGCGTCCAAATCTTTGTTCGGAAGACGCGCTTCGACGCTTCGTTTTGTTCGTCGTCGACCGCCTCGACGGCGCGATTTTCGACGTTTCAACGCGACGCGCTTTTCCAACGCCCGCGCCCTCAAACGACGCGCGACGTTTGGCAAGCGCAAGCGCTCGCCCTAGCTAATGAAGGGAAACGGAAATCGAAAATCGCCGTTTCAGCGGCGTTACTTTCCTTAAAATCGAAACATTTTAACGTCCGTCGTCAACAACGCGACGCCAACAGTTTCAGAACGTTCGCGATTATACCAAACGCGACGCCCGATTGCAAGCAAATTGCGCCCGAAAAAAAATTTTTTTTCTTCTTTCTCCCTTAATTCGCTTCGATTTTACCCGCTAAATTTCCTCGACGCCGCCTTTTCTCCATTTTAACGCAATTAAACGCCAAAAAAACGCCGCGTTTTCCAACGCGACGTCGTTAAAATCTCGTTTTTCTTCCCGTTTTAACGTTCAACGGTAGTCGACGTCGCCGACGATCGGCAAATCGTCGAGCGACTCCAAGTTGAAAAGGCGCAAAAATCGGGGCGTCGTCGTATAAAACGCGACTTTTTTCTTGTCGACGACGCGTTTTTCTTGCGCGACAAGTTCCCGTTTAACCAACTGCGAAAGCGCGCCGGTCGCGTTGTTCCGCGTTTCGAGAATCTCGTCGAGCGAAATCGGCTGCCGATACGCGATCAACGCCAAGACGTCGATCATCGTTTGCGTCAACTTAAATTCCTTCGTCTTCCCGCCGACAAAACGCGCCGCCAACGCGTCGAACTCGGGTCGCAACGCCATTCGGAACCCGTCGCCGTCGCGAACGATCCGATAAGGCGCGCCGTCCCGCCAATACCGCTCGTTGAGGTCGGCGAGCGCTTCGATCGCCTCGGTCTCCGACACGTTGCGCATCAACTCGGTCGCGCGAGCCAGCGTCAGCGGGCGATTTTCTCGGTCGCCGACGAAGAGCATCGCTTCGAGAATCGACGCCGGGCCGATCGGAACGCGACGTCCGACGGTCGCTTCGCCGACGTCGCCGCCGTTGGCGTACTCGCCTCTTTCGCCGTCCTTTGCGCTTCGCCCACTCCCCCCAGTCCTCCCATTTTGTCCGTTTTGTTCGTCCGACGCTCCGCTCGCCGCGGCACGCGACGCGCTTTTTCGTTCGAAATCGGCCTCCGAAACGCGGGAACGCTCGTATTTTTCCCCCGCTTCGCGCAAAAAATCGGCGTCGGTTTGGAGGAAAACGGCGG
>JAZQAP010000048.1:0-12156 GCA_045545275.1 Thermoguttaceae bacterium
GAAATCTGCAACCTTTGCCCCGGCGACGTTTCCGACGCGATTAAAACGCAAATGACGCACGTCGAGTGGAACGGGATTCGCCACCACGACACGATTTTCCCGCTCTTCCTTTTCCTCGCCGGCGCGTCCTTTCCGTTCTCGTTGGGCAAAGCGCGAGCGAAGAACCTTCCGACTTGGCGAATCGTTTTAAAGATCGTCTTTAGGGGTCTTGCGCTTGTTCTGCTCGGGATAATTTACAACAACGGCGTTAATTTCGACTTCGCCAACCTGCGATACGGCAGCGTCCTCGGACACATCGGACTCGGTTGGATGTTCGCCGCGCTCCTCTTTATGTCGTTGCGCCGCCGCTGGTTAATCGCGATTTCCGCCGTCGTTTTGGTCGGATACTGGCTCGCGTTGGTTCTCGTTCCCGCCCCGGACGTCAATCCGCCGGAAGCCTTTTCGCGAGCGGCGTTTGCGGAACGTTTCGAAAACCTTTTAACGCCGGAAAAATCGGAGTCGATTCAAAAGAACCTCTCGATGGAGGGTTCGCTCGTCGGTTACGTCGACCGCTCCGTTATGCCGGGCAAACTGTACAAAAAAGTTCACGACCCGGAGGGCCTCGCGTCGACGCTTCCGGCGATCGTAACCGCTTTGCTCGGAATGCTTTTCGGTTCCGTTCTGCGCTCCGACAAAACCGGCGAATACGTTAAAGTATTGACGTTAATCGGCTTCGGCGTCGTTCTAACCGCGCTCGGCCACTTTTGGAACGACGTTTTCCCGATCAATAAAAACCTTTGGAACAGCTCGTTCGTCTGCTTCGTCGGCGGCTGCTCCGCGATCGCGCTCGGCGTATTTTATTTAATTATCGACGTTTGGGGCTTGCGCTTTTGGGCGTTCGCCTTTGTCGTCGTCGGCGCGAACCCGTTGGCGATTTACCTCGGACGCAAATTTTTCGACCTGAATTACACCCGCGATTTCTTCTTCGGCGACGCGATAACTCGTTTCGTTCCCGACGCTTATCAAACGCTCGCGACGACGTGCGCCGGCCTTTTGGTCGGTTGGCTAATACTCCTTTGGCTTTACCGCCGCCGAATTTACATCAAAATTTAACGTTGTTTAACATTACTAACGGCAACGTTTAACAAACAAGAAAGGCGACAAACTTGAACGACGCTTGGCGTTTGAAAACGCGAACGCTTCCGCTCGACCGCTCCGTTTTGGTCGGGATTATTAACGCGACGCCCGATAGTTTTTCGGACGGCGGGCAATTTTCCGCCGACGCTAACTCATCGTTCCGCGTCGACTTAAACGCGGTCCTCGACAAAGCGCGCGCCCTTATCCGCGACGGCGCGTCAATGCTCGACGTCGGCGGCGAAAGCACGCGCCCCGGTTCGGAACCGGTCGGCGAAGCGGAAGAAATTCGCCGCGTCGTTCCGGTCGTAAAATCTTTGGTCGAAGCGTTTTCCGTTCCGATTTCGGTCGATACGTACCGCCCGGCCGTCGCCGACGCCGCGCTCGAAGCGGGCGCCGAAATCGTCAACGATATAAGCGCCGGTCGTTACATCGCTTCGCAAAATCGTTTCGCCGACGAAAACGAAACCGATTTCCCGGAAGAAACGGCGGACGTCGTTCGTCGACGCCGCGCCGCCGTCGTGTTAACGCATATGCAAGGAACGCCGCGAACGATGCAAATTGCCCCGCGATACGACTTAGGCGTTTTCGACGAAGTGTTCGACTTTTTGCGTCGGCGCCGCGACCGTTTCGTCGAACTCGGAGTCGACGCCGCTCGAATCGCGCTCGACCCCGGCGTCGGCTTCGGCAAAACGTTCGAGCAAAATTGGGAGCTAATTCGCCGCGCCGCCGAATTTTACGCGCTTTCGCAACCGCTTTATTTCGGTTGTTCGCGCAAACGTTTTTTAATCGAAACGTTGCGCCGCGCCGTCGTTGATCGCGCGGACGAAACGTCGTTAACCTCCGAAGCTAAACGATTTTACGAACCGCTCGAACCGGAAACGATCGCCGAACGCGACGCCGCGACCGCCGCGACGACGGCGTTCCTCGCCGAACGCGGCGTTCGTATTTTCCGAGTTCACAACGTTTTACGCAACGCCGTCGCGCTAAAATTCGCCGAATCGCTCGGCGAGTCGTTCGAAATTTTTGCGCAAAACGCCGGAGTACGTCGCCGATGACCCCAATCGCAACGCCTTCAAAATCGTTGGTTTACGTCGTCGGAACCGACGAGGCGGGATACGGCCCGAACTTGGGCCCGCTTCTCGTCGCGGCGTCGTGTTGGACGCTCCAAACGGAATCGCTCGGCGCCGTCGAAACGTTGCGTCGCGCTTTTTCGCCCCCCGCGGAATCGCTTTCCGTCGATTCCGAACCCGCCGCGCTTTCGGACGTTAAGAAACCGACGAAAAGTCGGCGAACGAAAAAAAAGCAAACGGTTGACAGCGCGTCGCTTTTCGACTTTTTACCCGAGCCGGAAACGCTCTCGTCGACGCCCGAATCCTTGAACGACGGCGCGTCGGAAATCGACGTCGTTTCGCGCCGACTTGAGACGCTTGTTCCCAAGTTAAACGATTCCCTTGCCGAACTTTGCGCGCGTCGCGGCGTTTTTCCGTTGGTCGACTCGAAAAAATTATACGGCCCGTCGAAATCGTTGGCGGCGCTCGAACGTTCCTTTTGGCTCGCGCTCGCTTCGACGCGTCGCGTTCTGCAAACCGTTAAACGTTCAAAACTTGCGAACGTCGCGACTTGGCGTTCGGCGCTCGAACTTCTTTGCGTCGAAAACGACGACGCAATCCCGCCTTGGGAACGCGAAGTCGATTTCCCGCTTCCCCGCGACGCGAAAACGGGTTCGCTCGACGATTTAGAAACGGCGTTCGAGCAAATCGACGCGACGCTGAACGCGACGGGCGTCTCGCTCGTCGACGTCGCCGCGCGACGCGTCCAACCGCTGGAATTTAACGACTTAATAGCGCGCCTTGGATTAAAAAGCGATCTAATCGCCGACGTAACGTCGTCGCTCGTCGTTGAAACAATCTTGCGCGCGCTTCAAACGCAAACGTCGTTTTCGCAAGACTTCGAATGCGACGGCGAACTTCCCGTTTTTATCGTTCTTTGCGATAAACTCGGCGGTCGCGACCGTTACGCGCCCTTGTTAACCGCTCGTTTTCCCGGCGCCGACGTTAAAACGCTCGTCGAATCGCGAGGGGCGAGCGTTTATCGGCTTTGCGCTCGACGCGGCGTCGTTCGCGACGGTTCGACGGTCGAATTCCCGACGGAAATAGCCGTTGAAATTCGATTTACGGCCAAGGGCGAAGCGAACGTTCCGACCGCGCTCGCGTCGATTTGCGCCAAATATTTCCGCGAATTGTCGATGATTCCGTTCAACGATTTTTGGCGACGCGCCGTCAACGACGCAAACCTACGGTCGACCGCCGGTTACCCGCTCGACGCGAAGCGTTTTCGCGCCGAAGTCGACGAAGCGCGACGCCGTTTAAACATTCCCGACGCCGTTTTTTGGCGCGAACGTTGACCCGCTTTTACCGAGTCCTTTAACGCCTTATGAAACAGCGATTTATCCAATTTTTTCGCCGACCGAAAAACGTCGCCGCGCTCTTTGTCGCGTTGCTTGGCGCCGCGTTCTTTTTCCGTTGGCAAAACGATTCGATTCAAGTCGAGCGTTTTGAACTTGTTAGCGCGAAAGTTCCGGCGGCGTTCGACGGTTTCGTCGTCGTTTGCGTCGCCGACCTACACGAAAAGGAATTTGGGCCGAACAACCGGCGGCTTTTCGACAAGATTCGCGCCGCAACTCCCGATATAATTGCGATTTCCGGCGACCTAATCGTCGACCCGCCGCTGAACGTCGAATTTGCGCGACAATTCGTCGCCGACGCCGCGAAAATTGCCCCGGTTTATTATGTTTCCGGCAACCACGAAGCGATCGCGCCGACGCAAACCGAGTATTTTCCGTTTGTTAAAGCGCTTGAAGAAGCGGGCGCGACCGTTCTCGACGGCGAAAAAGTCGAGTTGAAACGCGGCGCTTCCTCGATCGTCGTCGCGGGCGTCGCGGATCCGATTCTCGAACTTAAAGTCGACCGTCGCTTGACTTCCGAACAAATTATCGCCGCAAAATTACGACGCGCGCCGCCGGACGAACGCTTTTACCTGTTGATTTCGCACCGTCCGGAACTCGCCGAGCTTTACGCGAAACACGGCGTCGACCTCGCGTTGACCGGACACGCGCACGGCGGGCAAATTCGCCTTCCGTTCGTCGGCGGGTTGGTCGCGCCAAACCAAGGAATTTTCCCGCGTTACGACGCAGGAGCTTACCAAATCGGCGAGTCGACGACGATCGTTTCGCGCGGTTTGGGACCGAGTATTTTTCCGACGCGTTTGTTTAACCGTCCTTGCCTCGTCGTTTGCGAATTGAAGTCGCCGCCGACGCAACCAACGCAACCCGCTGTTAATTAACGTTTTACCCACCAACCGATTACGCGTTTTTACGAAACGTCGCGACGCGTTTTTCGCCGTCGACGCCGCGTCAAACGCTTTTTTAAAATCAACGTAAGAGTTTGAAAATGCCTTATTTCGGAGTTCACGAATCGATTTCCGGCGGCGTCGAAAACGCCGTTTACGCGGCGGCGGCCCACGGGTTCGCTTGCGTTCAAATTTTTTCCAAAAACAGTAATCGCTGGGTCGCGAAACCGCTCGAGCCGAAATCGGCGCAAAAATTCCGCGAAGCGTTGACGCAAACCGGCCTTATCGCTCCGCTTATCCACGACTCTTACCTAATTAACTTAGCGTCGCCGGAAGCGGAGCAACTCGAAAAATCGCGCGCCGCCTTTACGGACGAACTCGTTCGAGCGGACGTTCTCGGCGTCCCGAACGTCGTGATGCATCCCGGCGCGGCGAAAGAAGATACGCGAGAAAACGGGCTGCGCCGCGTCGCCGAATCGCTCGACGGAATTTTCGCCTCCCTTCCCGAAACGAACCGCGTTCGCGTTCTCCTCGAAACAACCGCAGGCCAAGGCACGTACCTCGGTTCGCGCTTCGAAGAGTTGGCGCAAATTATTGAGTTTTCGTCGTTTAAAGACCGACTCGGCGTTTGTTTCGACACTTGCCACGCCTTCGCCGCCGGTTACGATTTCGGAACGCCCGAAAAATACGACGCGGTTTTCGCCGATTTCGATAAAATCATCGGCCTCGACCGTCTTTGCGCGTTCCACTTAAACGACTCCGTTAAAGGACTTGGAAGCAAAGTCGACCGGCACGCGCACATCGGTCGCGGCGAACTCGGACTCGAACCGTTCCGCTTTATTGTCAACGACCCGCGCTTCGCCGATCTGCCGATGTATCTCGAAACGCCCAAAGGGGAAACCGACGAAGGCGATTGGGACGTCGTCAACCTAAAAACGCTCCGCGACCTAATTAAATAACGTCAAACATTCGCGATTTTTATCGCTCGTTTCATCGACGCAACTCGCGTCAAAACAAGCCTTTATCACGAAAGGAATTTCCGATGAAAAAGAACCTGCTGACGGCGGCGTTGGCCTTTGTTTTCGCGGCGGCGACCGCGATTTCCTGCTCCGCGTTCGACGAATACAACGTGTGGCCCGGCGTCGCGCCCGGCGAAAAAGCGGAAGCGAAAAAGCCGACTTACGAATATTGGAAACCGGAGAAAAAAACGACCGACGCTTGCCTCGTCGTTTGCCCGGGCGGCGCCTACAACGGGCTCGCTTACGGGCACGAAGGGGATAAAATCGCCAAATTCTTTACGAACAAAGGGATTACGGTCGTCGTTCTGAAGTACCGCGTCCCGCGCCGCGAAGGGATTCCGAAACATATGGCCGCTTGGCAAGACGCGCAACGTATGATCCGCGTCGTCCGCAGTCGCGCCGCCGAATGGGAAATCAACCCTGAAAAAATCGGCATTCTCGGTTTCTCGGCGGGCGGACACCTCACGCTGATGACCTCGACGACGAGCCAAACGGCGTCCTACGAAGCGGTCGACGACGTCGATAAACTCCCGTGCCACGTCAACTTCGCGGTTCCAGTCTACCCGGCTTACGTCCTCGAAGACGGCGCCGACGGCCCGAACGCCGGCAAGGGCAACGATTCGACGATGGTCGGCGACTTCGCGTTCGACGACAAGATGCCGCCGATGTGCTTAATTCACGGCGACAACGACGTTTACTCGCCGATGGGCTCGGTCGCGGTCTATTCGAAACTGCGCAAAATGAACATCCCGGCCGAAATGCACATTTACGCCAAGATCGCTCACGGTTTCGGCGGCAACCCGACCGACAATCACGTCGGCGACTGGATGAACCGCGTCGCCGCTTGGATGAAAGCGCTCGGTTTCTAATGTTTGTCGCATAAAACGCCGCGTCGCTTTAATCGACGCTTAACCTTCGGTTATTGTTGCGGTTACGCGGCGTTTTTCATTCTCTAATTCGCGCCCCTTCCTTCCCTTCCAACGAGAAAAACCGATGAAAAATTTCCTCGCAACGGCGGCGTTCGCTATTACAACGATGTTTTGTAGCGTTTCCGCCTCGGCTTTCGACGAATTTAACGTTTGGCCCGACGTCGCGCCAGGCGCCGCAAGTTCCGATGTAAAGCCGACTTACGAGTACTGGAAGCCCAAAAATAAAACGTCCGACGCTTGCCTCGTCGTTTGCCCGGGCGGCGCCTATAATCGCCTCGCTTACGAACACGAAGGAAAGAAAATCGCGCAATTCTTTACAAACAAAGGCGTTACGGTCGTTGTTTTGAAGTATCGCGTTCCCCGTCCGAAAAACGCGCCGAAACACCTCGCCGCTTTGCAAGACGCTCAGCGCACGCTACGCGACGTCCGCAGCCGCGCCGCCGATTGGAAAATCGATCCGGAAAAAATCGGGATTCTCGGTTTTTCGGCGGGCGGGCACTTAACGCTAATGACCGCGACGTCGAGTCAAACGCCGTCTTACGAACCGATCGACGACGTCGATAAACTCCCGTGCCACGCCAACTTTGCGATTCCGGTCTATCCGGCTTACGTTATCCAAGGCGGCGAAAACGGCTCGAATCCCGGGATTCGCAACAAAACGGAAATGGTCGGCGATTTCGCGTTCGACGACAAGACGCCGCCGATGTGTTTTATACACGGCGACGCGGACGTTTGCTCGTCGACCGGCTCGATCGCCGTTTACACAAAATTACGTAAAATGAATATTCCGGCGGAGTTGCACATTTACGCCAACGCGCCGCACGGCTTCGGCGGCAATCCGACCGACGCCCATCTCGGCGACTGGCTCAACCGCGTCGACGCTTGGATGAAGTCGCTCGGTTTCTGACGCTCGTTTTGACGCCGCGTCGTTTACCAACGCTAACAATTGCCGTCAATTCGTTTATCGCGACGTTGTTTTCAAAATAGAAAGAAAATCCAATGAAAAAACGCCTCTTACCGGTCGCGGTTCTCCTCGTCGCGACGGTCGCCTTTTGCCGTTTTGTTTGCGGAGCGGAAACGTTCCCGCTTTGGCCGGACGTCGCGCCGGGAGCGGCAAGTTCCGACGTTAAGCCGACTTACGAATATTGGAAACCGAAAAACAAAACGAGCGACGTTTGTCTAATCGTTTTTCCCGGCGGCGCTTACGAGTATTTAACGCTCGGTCGCGACGCTAAGCAACTGACGCGCTTCTTTAACGACCGCGGCGTTACGGTCGTCGTCTTGAATTATCGCGTCCCGCGTCCGAAAAACGGCCCGAAACACCTTCCCGCTTGGCAAGACGCCCAGCGCGTAATCCGCGTCGTCCGCAGTCGCGCCGAAGAATGGGGGCTAGACTCTGAGAAAATCGGCGCGCTCGGGCTCTCGGCGGGCGGACATCTAACGTTAATGGCGGCGACGTCGAGTCAAACGTCGTCTTACGAACCGGTCGACGACGTCGATAAACTCCCGTGCCACCTTAACTTCGCGGTTCCCGTTTACCCGGCTTACGTTCTCGAAGACGGCGCAAACGGGCCGAACGCCAACCGCGGAATCGATTCGCCGACGGTCGCCGACTTCGCGTTCGACGACAAAACGCCGCCGATGTGTCTGTTACACGGCGACGCGGACGCGTACTCGCCGAACGGTTCGGTCGCCGTTTACGCGAAGTTGCGTAAAATGGGGATTCCGGCGGAGTTGCACATTTACGCGAACGTTCCGCACGGCTTCGTCGGCAATCCGCCGAGCGGCAAACCGGTCGACGATTGGCTCAACCGCGTCGACGCTTGGAGACGAACGCTCGGTTACTGATCGCCTCGCGCCGCCTTTCGACAATTTACGTTTTTCCGGCGCAAAATAAAATTTTTGAAAAATTTTTTTATAACTTTTAATTTTTACTTACTCTTAATTAGGCGAGCGACGTTGCGATTCGCGCTTGCCCGACGTTTACGCGACGCCGGTTTCACTTCACTCGCGACGACGCAACTGTCGTCGCATAACCGTTAAGGAAACGTTTATGCCCGCTCTTTTTTCAACGCGGCGTTTCATCGCGTCGCTCTTAGGCGTTATTCTCGGAGCGACCGCGCTTGTCGTTGCGCCGCAACCTGTTTTTTCGCAAGGTTTTTTAACGGAAGTCGGCGGCGTTCCCGAACGTTTGCCCCTCTCGCCGCGTCCAACGCCGCGCGTTCCGTCGACGCGCCTCGAATCGCTCTCCGTCGACGCGGAAATCGAAAACTCCGTCGCGCAAGTCGTCGTTTCGCAAACATTTAACAACACCGGCGCGTCGACGCTCGAAGCGGCGTTCGTTTTTCCGATTCCTTACGACGGCGCGATCGATTCGCTGACTTTTTTCGTCGAAGGCAAGGAATTTGCCGGCGAACTCCTCGACGCCGCCGAAGCGCGTAAACGTTACGAGGCGATCGTTCGTCAAAATCGCGACCCTGCCCTCCTCGAATGGGTCGGAACCGGCCTCTACCAAACGAGCGTCTTCCCGATTCCGCCGGGCCAGTCGCGCACGGTCGAGCTTCGTTATACCCAACTCCTGCGCCAACAAGACGGTTTGACCGAATTTTTCTTTCCGACAAAATGCGCGCGACAAGATATAGCGCCAAGTAAAACGACGTTCTCGACGCGCATTGTCGGCGAAACGGAAATCAAAAACGTTTACTCGCCGACGTTCGACGTTCAAATCGAACGCGTTGCAAACAACGTTGTGAAAACGACTTGCACGCTTGAAAATCAAGCGCCGACGCGCGACTTCCGCCTGTTTTTCGACCAAAACGCCGACGAACTTTCCGCAAAGATTCAAAGTTATCGTCCTAACCCCAAGGAAGACGGCTACTTCCTGCTTCTTGCGTCGCCGAAAATCGTCTCGGAAGTCAAGGATCGCCCGACGAAAACGATCGTTTTTACGCTCGACGTCTCCGGAAGTATGTCCGGTTCCAAAATCGAACAAGCGCGCGAATCGTTAAAATTCGTTTTGGAAAGACTTAACGACGGCGACAAATTCAACGTCGTTCTCTTCGGAACCGACGTTCGTTCGTTTTCCGAAAACTTACGAACCGTCGACGCCGCGTCGCGAACAGAGGCTCTCGCCTTCGTCGACGCCGTTCGCTCGCGCGGTTCGACCAACATCGAGGGCGCGTTAAACACTGCGTTTAAACAACTTGCGCAGGACGATTCCACCAATCCGAAGTATCTCTTTTTCTTCAGCGACGGGGAACCGACGACCGGCGAAACGAACGAGATGAAGCTGGCCCAACTCGCTCGCGAGAAAAACGACGGCGCGCGCTTCTTCTCGTTCGGACTCGGTTACGACGTAAACTCCCGGCTTCTCGACCGTTTCGTTCGCGACGGACGCGGTCAAGGCGAGTACGTCAAGCCGTCGGAAAACGTCGAGGAACGCGTCGCGGCGCTGTACAACCGCGTCGGCGCCCCGGTCTTCACCGACGTCGAATTCAAATTCAAGTCGAAGGAAAACGAGTCGGCTCAATACTTTACAAATTTTGTTTACCCGGAAGGTAAAATCGACGTTTACGCGGGCGACCAATTGATCCTCGTCGGGCGTTACGCGACGTCGGGCCCCGTCGAAATTCAAGCGTCGGGCCAAGTCGACGGTAAAGCGGTTTCGTTCGCTTTTGACGGTTCGTTCACAAACGAAAGCGCCGATTCGACTTACGCGTTTATCGAAAGACTTTGGGCGACGCGACGCGTCGGCGAAATCGTCGATCTCCTCGACCTTGAAGGTTCGAACGCCGAGCTAATGAACGAGTTGCTCGAACTCTCGAAAAAACACGGAATTATGACGCCGTACACCGCGTTTTTGGCCGACGACTCCGTCGCGCTCGACGCGACCGCCGAAAACGCTCGACGCGCCGCCGGCGCCTTCAAAACGCTCGCTTCGCAAACGTCTAATATGTCGGGATTTGCGCAACGTTCGATGAAACAATCGTACCGCGGCGCGCAAACGCTCGCGGCGGAAGATTCGGCCTCCGCCGACTTAGCGATGGCGTCGGCTCCTCCGCAAAGAGCGTCTGGTTCGGCGTTCGCCGTCGGTTCCGCGCGTCCCGCTCGCTCGAACGCTCGCGCAACGAGTCTCGGACGCCCGGGCGGAATCGCGCCCGACTTCGCGGCGACGACCGCAGCCGCGCCCCAAAAGGCCGAATCCGCGCCCGTTTCCCAAACGCGCGAAACCGTTCGAACCATCGGCGGCAAAACGTTTTACTTAAAAGAGGGGCGTTGGGTCGACGCGGCGCTCGACAAAGAGTCGCAAAGCGGCAACGAACCGATCGTCGTCGAACAATTTAGCGACGAATATTTCGAATTGGTCGGGCGGCTTGGGCGCGAATTTTCGCAATACCTCGCGTTCGAGGAACCGTCGACCTTCCTTTTCGACGGGCAAATTTATCGCGTCGAACCGACGAAAAACGTCCGATAAAAGACTTTACAACGATTCGAACGCGTCGTCGACTCATTGACGACGCCATGTCGCGTTCGATATAAAATTTTCAACGTTGCGCTTGTCGCTCGAGCAAAACCGCTTTTCGGGTTTTGTTCGAGCGTCGGCGCGTTTACGGTTCGGTCGATTCGGTCGACGTCGAGCCCCACTCAACGAGAAAGATAAACAAATGCAACTAAAAGGTTTAACGCCTTCAGAAGTCGAAAAGAGCCGCCTCGAAAACGGCTCCAACGCGCTCACGCAAATTCCGCCGGAACCGCTTTGGAAGAAGATTCTCGCCGGTTTTAAAGACCCGATGATTATGATTCTGCTCGTCGCGTTGGCGGTTCAGCTCGTCCTTTTGGCGATCGGCGAAACCGAGTGGTACGAACCGCTTGGCGTTCTCGTCGCGATTTTGATCGCGAACCTCGCCGCCGCGCTTAGCGAAAACCGTCAACAAGGGAAAGCGTCCGCGCTCAAAGCCGAAGAGGAAGCGAAAGAGACGACGAAAGTCCTTCGAGGCGGCCAACTTGCGGAAATTCACGTCAACGACGTCGTTCTCGGCGACCTCGTTTACCTACAAGCGGGCGACAAAATCCCGGCGGACGGCGTCGTCGTCGAGGGCGCGATCAAAGTCGATCAATCCCCGCTCAACGGCGAAACGGTCGAAGCGACGAAACGACCGGTCGAACCGGGCGAAACCTACGACGCTAAAGACACGCACAACGAACATTACGGTTATCGCGGCTCGGTCGTTTGCGGCGGCGAAGGCTATATGGAGATTAAAGTTGTCGGCGACGCGACCGTTTTCGGGCAAATCGCGGCGGAACTCCAAGAACACGCCGACCGCAAAACGCCGCTGCAAGTTAAACTTACGCAACTTGCCGGGCACATCTCGAAGTTCGGTTACATCGGCGCGAGCGCCATCGTCGTCGGGGTTTTGGCGCGCGCTTTCGTTAGCGGCGCCGCCCCGACCGACGCGTTGGGCTGGGTGCATTTGTCGATGAACGCGATTACGGTCGCCGTTACGATCATCGTTTGCGCGGTGCCGGAAGGGCTCCCGATGCTGACGTCGTTACTCCAATCGTTCCAAAGCCTTAGAATGGTGCGCGACAACGTTTTGGTGCGTAAAATTCACGGGCTCGAAACCGCCGGCTCGTTGAGCCTTCTTTACAGCGACAAAACCGGGACGATCACCGAAGGCCGTCTTTCCGTCGAAGAGTTGGCGCTCGGCGACGCGACGACGTTCGGTTCGCTAAAAGACGCGCCG
>JAZQAP010000049.1:0-7322 GCA_045545275.1 Thermoguttaceae bacterium
CTCCGTTCGCCTTATTGCCGGTTACCGTCGCGTTTTCCAACGTCGCCGAACCGCCGTTGACGACGTAACGCCGCCGCCGGAACCCGTCGCTTCGTTCCCGGAAATCTCGCCGACGGTAAACGTCGCCGACGCCGCGCTTCCAACCCAAACGCCCGCCGCAGACTTCGCTTGGTTGACGCTAATCGTAACGTCGACCGCTTCAACGACGCCGCCCGGCGACACGTTCAGACCGCCGGCGCGGTCGCTCGCGACGTTCTCGGTAATCTCGACGCGGGTCAGCGTCGCGTTACCGTAAACGTAAACGCCCGCGCCAAACTTCGCGTTGTTTTGGTAAACGTCGACGTCGGTAAGTCGCGCGGAACCGCCGGTCGCGACGTAAACGCCGCCGCCGTCGACCGTCGCCGTATTTCCCTTAAACACAACGTTTCCAAACGTCGCCGCGCCGGAAACGTAAACGCCCGCGCCGTGCGACGCGTAACCGCCGGTAATCGTTAGACCGTTGAACGCGACCGGAGCGTCCGCCGTTCCGGCGACGACGTCGAAGACGCGGCTCGCGCCTTGCGCGTCGACGGTTAACACTCCGCCGCCGTCGATCGTAATCGCTTTGTCGACAAGGATTTCACCGTTAAGTTTAAGCGACGCAACTCCGTCGGCAAACGTAATCGTATCGCCGGCCGCGGCGTATTGGAGCGCTTCGCGGAGCGAGATTTCGCCGTCCGTCGCGTCCACGACGTCGTCCGCCGTCGTTACGACCGTCGACGGAGCTTCCTCCGGTTCCCAAGCCGCGTTCGTCCAAGCGGAAACTTCGGAAATCGTCTTTTCGGCGCGAACGCGGAAAATATACGACGTTTCCGCGTCGACGTTCAACGTTAAGGACGGATTCGCCGCCAACGCCTCGCCGGCAAACGTCCAAGTCGAGCCGCCGTCGGTCGAAACTTCAACGCGGAAAGCGCGCGTGTTCGCGTTGGAATCCGCCCAAGACAGAACGACCGTTCCCGCTTCCGAATCGTAAGCGCTAAACGCAAGCTCCGTCGGCGCCGCCAACGCGTAATACGGCGTCGAACCGCGCTCGACGCCGCCAAGGTCGAGCGCGCCGCCCTCGTTCACGCGATAGTTGTTTTGATAGTCGCGCAGAACGTTTTCGGCGCCGGCGTATTGGACGGCAAGCTCAAGGTTCCCCGCGTCGATCGCTTGGTTATCGTTGTCCGCCAGCGTAATGTCGTGATTTTCAATATCGGTAAAGAGTTGAATTTCCGAATCGTAAAGAATATTCGTATCCGCGCCGTCGGCGTTGTCCCACTTCTCAAAAGTCGTCAACGAGTTGTAGCCGTTCACCGTCGTCGCGGCGGAGCCCGACTCCACGTGAATATCGCTTTCGACGACGTTCCCCCACCAATCCGAAGACTCGTTCTCGACGACGATCGTATTAACCAACGTCAATTCGGAATCGACGCCGGCGTCGGTGTTGACAAAAATCCCGCCGCCGGTCGACGCGCCGTTGTCCGCGACCGTGCAGTTCACCAGCGTAACGTTCGCGCCGTCGATATTAATCCCGCCGCCTTCGTTCGTTCCGCTTCGCGTGAAGATGCTGACGTTCGCGTGCGTTCCGTTGTCGACGACGACGTCGTTGACCATCAAGACGTTCGCTTCGTCCGAGAAAAAGAGCCCGGCGCCAAACCAAGCGTCGTTGTGGGCGTAGGTCGTGTTGTAGGAATTGTACGTTCCGCCGTCGACGGCCACGCCGCCCCCGCCGCCGGCGTATAAGCCGTTCGACGCGTCGATTTGGTTATTTCTAATGAAACTATCGCGCACCGTCGCAGTTCCGTTGTTCACCCAGACGCCGCCGCCGTTGTCCGTGCCGCCGTCGCAATTTTGAACGATCGTATTCGAAAGGGTCAGCGTCCCGGCGACCGCGATCCCGCCGCCCCCGCTTTGCGCGTGCGAATTTTCGACGACGCACCCTTCGAGCGTCAACGAACCGCCCGCCAAGACGTGGTACGCGCCGCCGTGATACTCGTCCGCGCTCCCAACGAGCGACGCGCCGGAAACGGTAACGCCGATCATCGTAAGATTTCCGCCGTCTTTAATTTCGAACGCGCGGCTCGACGTTCCCGACGCGACTTCGACGTTAATAGCAACGCCGGTCGCATCTTGATTGTGCACGTTATTTTCGAGCTTTTCAAAATGGAAGAACTCGAGCGCGTCGACCGTAACGGTTTTCGCAACGTCGATTTGGCCCTGGGTCAAGCTTAACTCGATTTGCCCGGTCGTTTCGTTATAGAGAGCCGCGTCGAATTTAATCGTATCGCCGTTTTGCGCGTATTGAAACGCTTCGCGAAGCGAAATATCGCCGTCCGTCGGGTCGACGACGTCGGTCGCGATCGTAACGACGAGCGACGGGACTTCGTATTCGCTCGCGATGGAACCGAGCGCGCCGCCTTCGACGAGCGCTTGCGAACCGACCGCCAACGAATAGTCGCCTTCCGTCGCGTTCTCGAAGAGCGGGGCCGTCGCGTTGTAGACGTAGTTCTTCGCGGTCGCGACGTTCGTCCAACCTTCGTAGCTCGAAAGGGTGTTCGTCGCGGTAACCGAACCGAAAACGTCGGCGGAAGAAGAAGCGACGCCCGCGATCGTGTTTTCGGCGATAATCGAGTTTTCAACCGCGACGGTCGAGGTTCCGGCGTAGAGCGCGGCGCCCTTCGCGGAGTCGTTGCCCGCGATCGTCGTGTTCGCGATTTCAATCGTGGCGCCGGAACGAATCGCCGCGACCGCGCCGCGTCCCTCCGCGTCGTTGTCGACGATCAGGCAAGCGTCGAAAGTCGCCGTCGAAGCGAATTGGTGGTTAACAAAAATCGCCGCGCCGTCGCCGCCCGAGCCGTATTGGGCCGTCGTCTTGTTGTCCGAAATCTCGACGTTATCGAAAGCGACGGAACCGCGATAAACGTAAACGCCGCCGCCGTTTTTCGCGTTGTTGCCGGTAATCGTCGAATCTTCGACGACGAGATAACCGGACTCGACGTAAACGCCGCCGCCGTTGTCCGCGTCGCCGCCGGTAATCGTCAAGCCGCGCAACGTAACGGGAGCGTCTTCCGTTCCGCCGACGATTCGGAAGACGGAGCTGCCGTAATCGCCTTGCGCGCCACTCGCGTCGATAGTAACGCCGTCGCCGCCGTCGATCGTGATCGATTGGTTAACGGTAAGGACGTTATCCCACCAGTCTTGGGCGAGAACGATATTCTTAACGCCGTCGGCGAAAACGATCGTGTCGCCGTCTTGCGCCGCGGCGATCGCTTCGCGCAGGGTCGTCAAACCGTCGTCCGCCATAACGTCGCTATTCGTATCGACGACGATCGTCGAAAGGTCGATCGCGGTTTCGGCGAGCGTCGAAGCCATTTCGGCGGCGACGACCGCGTCCGCTTGCGCCGCGTTTTCCCAAGTCGTCGCCGACAGGAGTTCGCGGTTTTCGAGTTGTTCAAGGCGCAACGTCTTTTTCTTCAAAACATTACTCAACATAAATCTTTCCTTAAATCCTGTTGTCCTTAAAAAACGATATCTTACCCGTCCTTACCGTTTAAAACCGCGTTTCCGTTAAACGGGATTCGGAAACTAAATTTTTTGCCGCGTCTCTCCGTCGCCAATCTCAAACCGACCGACGGCGTTCAAACAAAATTCCAATAAATTAAATTCTAACACGAAAAACAAAAGGACGTTCAATCCCTACCTTAGGATTATTGTATTCCAAACGCGCGTTTAGTACAAGCCCCCAAGTTTCCTCAAATTTTAAATTTTCTTTAATTTTAAAACTTTTTACTCAAAATTCGAAACAGTTCGTTAAACGACGCGCGCCCGACGCTTATCGCGCGAAATCCATAACAAAAACCGCCCGTCGAATTTTACGCTCGACGGGCGGTTTCGTTAGTTAACTTTTTTCGGCGGTCGACGCGACGCAAGCGCCGCCGGGAACGCCGTTTAACGTTTACTCCATACGGCCTTTATACGTCTTGGCGCGTTCGACCAAGTCTTTGTTCGCGCTCTTTTCGATAACGATATCGAGGCCCTTTTCGGCGAGTTCCGGGAATTGCTTGCGGAGAATCGTGTCGTGAGCGTGCGCGACGATCGCTTCGTAAGCGGCTTCCGCGACGTCTTTATCGTCGGCGCATTCGATCGCGAATTTGAACGAATCTTCGTAACGGTTCGCGGCCAAACGAGAAAGGACGAGTTTCTTTTCGTCGACGCGGGAAGCGCCCTTGTACGCGACCTTCAGCTTCGCCAGCTTTTCTTCGCGGGTCAGTTTGATTCCGATTTCGTCGTCCGGAAGCGAAACGACGCGAATGTAAGCGCGAAGAACGGCGATCTTTTGCTGCGGCGCGAAAGCGTTCGAGTTGAGGATTTCCTCCATTTTCGCGGCGAATTGACCGTCCGCCCAAACGTTCAACGCGGCCAAACCGACGGCGCGCATATTCGGGTCGTTCGAGTCGAGCGCTTTTTCGATCGCGGCTTTCGCGGCGTCGCCCCCGACGCGAGCGGCGATCGGATAAACGAACGCCGGAGACATTTTGTCGGCCAACGCGAGAACGGAGGTCGCGTCCTTAGCGCAAAGAGCGGCGACGAGGTTCGAGGCCGCGTCGCGATCTTTGCCGCGCGGGAAACGAGCGACCGATTCGAGCAGCTTCGGCATATCGTCGGTCGTCGCGAGCTTGCAGACGCGTTGCATCAGCGCGAGGCGGTTCGGGCACTCGGCGGCGGTCGTTTTCGCGAAGATCGCCGGACGCACGTCGACGGCGCGGTTCGAGAGAATCGTTACCAAGTCGCCGAATTGTTCGTCGTTCGCCGCTTTGCCGAGGCAGTCGACGAGCGCGTCGTCGAAACCGTCGGCGACGACGAACCCGGCCAAACGGGTCGCCAAGCCGCGATCTTTGCCAAGCCATTCGACGAAAACGGCGGCGTCTTCCGCGGTCGCCATCTTTTCAAGCGCGACGAAACCGGCGCGTTGCAGACCGGCGTTGTCCGATTTCAACGCTTTGAGCGCGTAAGGACGGTACTTTTTATCGTTGCGCGCGGTCAGCCCGGCGAGCGTTTGCTCTTTCGTCCAGTCGTCGAGTTCGTCGTACTTCGCGAGCCATTTTTCGACGTCCGCGTCCGACGCTTTCGAGACGGCGGCCGGCCAGCTCGGTTCGACCGATTCGAAGTCGAAAATCGGCGCTTTGCGGCAGGTCAGCGCGGCGGCGACGGCCGGAATATCCTTCGCGGCTTCCAACGCTTTCAACGCGGCGTCGCCCGGGATTTTCGCGAGCGAAGCGGCGGCCGCGTCGACGACGCGTTGTTTGTCGCTCTTCAAGCATTCGGCGATCGCCGGGACTTGCGCGTCCGTTCCGATAACGCCGAGTTGCTCGAGGAGCCAAGCCTTCGTTTCGTCCGAGACGTCCGCTTTCAACGCGTCGACGGCGAAAGCGCAGAGGTCGGCGATTTTCGCGGCGTCCTTCGCTTGTTGCGCGTCGAAGATCATTTGACGGAACTCGTCGCGCGCCTTAAACATCGGCGTTTCGGAGTGCGGGTTGACGAGTTCGCCGACGTAAACGCCGCCCTTGCCGGTAACGACGTCGCGTTCCGCCGAGAAGTCGCGGGAGTTCAAGCGAGCGAGCAAATCGCCGAAGTCGGCGCCGTAAACGTTCGCGGAGCCGAGCGCCAACGCGAGCGCCAACATAATCGAATATTTTTTCATCGTATGCAACCTTTTATTCTTTCCAGTTTCGATTTTCAATTTATTCAAACGGGTTCTAACGGGTCTCGCCGCCGCGCTCAAACTTCGATTTGATACGGGGCGCGTTGAACCTTCGAAACCATCGCGGTCGCCTCGCGGTCGCCGACGAATTCCATTTTTTCCTTATCCCAAACGAGCTTGCGCTTGAGTTTGTAAGCGATAATACACATATGGCCGTAGTCCGAGACGTTCGCGCCGTAGAAAACGTCTTGGAACGGACGGGTGCGATGACGGACGCAGTAGAGGAAGTCGTCCGCGATGTTGTCCGCGCCGCCGCTGTAACGACGAACGTTAACCGCTTTCAACGGACGGAGTTGCGGATTGCGACCGTGAACGAATTCGCCCTTCGTCCCGACGATGCGGATGCCGCCGCCTCCGGAGTGGTAGAATTTGACGCCGTTTTCCATCAGGATCATCGCGCCGTCGGTCGGGTTCTCTTCCGTATGCGGCGCGTAAATTTCTTTCGGCGCGACGTGGTCCATTCCGCAAGAATAAAGGGCGCCGCCGAAGTTATGTCCGCCCCAGTCGCCGAGACCGCCGGTGCCGAACGCCGTGTTATAGCGCCAAGTCATCGGGTCGATCGCGCGCTTGCTGTACTCGAAATACGGAGCTTGGCCGACCCAAGCGTCCCAGTCGAGTTCCTTCGGGCAGGGCTCCGGATCGTAGGTGCGTTCCGACGGCGCGCCGCCGCAACCGGCGTAAATTTCCTTGACTTCGCCGATGGCGCCGGACATAATAATCGGCGCCATATAGTGCCCGTAGTCTTCCATAACGCGCTGCGAACCGCTCGAAACGACGCGGTCGTACTTGCGGGCCGCCTCGACGATTTGACGGCTTTCCATCAGCGAGAAGGTGAGCGGTTTTTCGCAGTAGACGTCCTTCCCTTTTTTACAGGCGTCGATCGTCATCCGCGTGTGCCAGTGGTCCGGCGTCGAGACGGAAACGACGTCGAGTTCCGGCATATCGTACATTTCTTGATAATATTGGAACGTTTTCACGCCGTTTTCTTCTTTCGGCAGACGGCGCGTGTCGATATCGCAGTAAGCGCAGAAACGGGCGCCCGGGCGATGCCCGACGTTGCTGCGTCGCGTCCCGAGCCCGATCAAACCGACGTTAATCGTTTCGCTCGGCGGAAAATGACCGTCTTTACCGAGAACGCGTCCCGGAACGAAGAGCGGAAGCGAACAGGCCGCCGCCGCGCCGATGAACTTGCGTCGAGAAATTTGCGTCTTTTTAGTCATACGAATATGCCTCTCGAAAAAAATGAATCGTTCTCGCGCCGGATTCGACGACGCCGAAATCCGGAAGAAAGCCCCATTTTAACCGCTCGAAACCGGAAAGTCAAGAAATTTTCGCAAATTTTCGGAAAACGACCGAAAAAATCGAAAAAACGCCCCTCAACCGCCAACCGCCAACCGTCGACCGTCAACCGTCGACCGTCGACCGTCAACCGTCAACCGTCAACCGTCAACCGGCAACCGGCAACCGTCAACCGTCAACCGGCAACCGGCAACCGGCAACCGGCAACCGGCAACCGGCAACCGGCAACCGGCAACCGGCA
>JAZQAP010000050.1:0-1922 GCA_045545275.1 Thermoguttaceae bacterium
GCGGCGATTTTTTAAACGTCGTTCGGGTTGTTATCCCGGGGAAGTTTAGGCTTCCTCGGGATTTTTTTTGGACGAGTTGGCGGCGAATAGAGCGACGGCGACGTTAAAATAGGAGAAGCGGGCGCTTTGGATAAAGTGTGAACGGCGAAGTCAAGAGGGAAAAAAGAAAAAACGGTAAAATTTACCGAGAAAACGGATAAAGCGTTAAGGTTAGAACGATTTTTAGACGATTAACATAACATAAGAGGAAAAAAAGTTCGGAAGTTCTTAAAAAAGGGCTTGACGAACTAAACGCGGCGGCTCGTTCGCCGTCGTCGTCCGACCAGTCGGGCGGCTCGCCTTTGCATCATACCGCTTTTTTCGTCGGAAGGAGATACGACCGACCGCCAAAAAAAGCCTTCGGAAGCGTTTGTCGCGACTTCCGAATCTCGAACGTTCCCAGGGGGGGAATAGTCCGGCGATTTGAAATTTATTTCGGTCGTCGGACATTTTTTTGCCCGCGTCGAACCGTTTTGCCTAAACGACGCGGTTTTGCTATTTTAACGTCGGTTGCGTTTCGTTTTTTCGGCTAAATTCGCTCTTTTCGCTATCTTGACGTTTTCTCAACGCGTCGGCGGTTCTTTTTAAGCCGTCGAGTCGAGCGCGGAAGACCGGTGTTTTCTTGAAGAGTCGGCGAAACTCGGCGTCGTCGAGCGCGCCGCCGGCGGCCAACGGAACGTCGAGCGGCGCGGCGTTCTTTTCCGGCGCGTTCCAAGGGCAGACGCGTTGGCAGAGGTCGCATCCGAAGAGCCGACCGTCGAGTTTTTCGGCGATTTCGATCGGGAGCGCGGCGCGATTTTCGATCGTCCAAAAGTTGAGGCAGCGGTTGGCGATAAGCGTTCGGTCGCCGGGAATCGCGCCGGTCGGACAAGCGTCGACGCAGCGGCGGCAGCGAACGCAACGTTCGGCGGCGGCGACGTTTGCGGCGGTCGACCCGAGCGCGTCGCGGAGCGCTTCCGGCGTCGCGAATCCGGTCGTTTCGGCGAACGACGTCGAAACGAGAAGTTCGCCCAAAAAGAGGCGCGAGCCGAGACGCGGCGAAACGACGAGCGAATGGAGGCCGCAGAAACCGATTCCGGCGCGGACGGCCCAGTCTTTTTCGAGAAGCGGCGCGGTATCGACGACCGCGCGCGCCTCGGCGGTTGGAAAGCGGTCGAGAAAAAAAGCTCGAAGTCGTTTGAGTTTGCGCTTTAGAACGTCGTGATAGTCGCGGCAAGCGGCGTAAGGAACGACGGCGCCGGTAAGACGCGTTTTTTCGGCGCTTGCGGAAAGCGGCGAAGATTGGGCAAGTTGGTTGAATTCGGCTATTTGCGCGATTTCGGCGGCGAGCGTTTGCGTCGTTTCGGTCGATTCTTCGCGGAGTCGGCGTTCCGAGAGCGCGACAACGCAAACGCAGAGCGCGGACGGCAAAACGGAGCGCGGGTCGCGGCGCGCGTCGACGTTTTCTTCGAGATAAGGAAGCCCGGCGCAGCCACCTCGACGAACGCGGTCGGCGAAGAGATCGAACGTCGCCGCCGGGCCGACCGGCGCGAATCCGAGCGCGTCGAGTCCCGCGTCGGAAGCCGCTTCGAACCAAGCGCGGCAAAGGGGCGGGAGCGTTTCCGGCGCGGCGAGCGTTTCAAAAAGCGACATAACGAGCGACGGCGAAGGGGTTGCGTTGATAAGAACGCGCGAAACGCCGTCGAAGACGGCTCGGTCGATTAAACGGGCCCGTCGGGGGCGGGCGTTTTACGTTTCGACTTGCGACGTTGCGGCGCGCTCCATTCTTTCGTTAGTTTTTCAAAAATTTCGGGCGTTTCGTACCGCGCGACCGTTCCGTCGCGTTCCGGGATCGGCCCGATAAGTCCGCGAAAAACGGGGAGACCGCGCATTCGCAAGTCGGC
>JAZQAP010000051.1:0-6491 GCA_045545275.1 Thermoguttaceae bacterium
CGACGTTACAAGACGCCGCGCGAATCGCCGCCGCAAGCGTTCGCCAATTCGCGCAAGATCACCCCAAGCAAAAATAAACGTCAAAGCTCCGCGCGCTGAAAACTAAAACTTTTTTCAACAAATTCAAACAAACAGTTTCCCCCACTCGTCCGCCGAAAGGAACCCGCTCAATGTCGACCGCGCCGTCCTTCCCGCCCGTCTCCAATTTGCCGAACAATTTAGCCCCGCGCCTTTGTTCGCTTTTAGCGCAAACCTTGGAACCGCTCGGTTTTACGCCGAAGTCAAATTACCGTCTTTTTTATTATTGGACGCGTCGAACCCAAACGCTCCGTCAGCGTTGCGGGCTCAAATTCTACTACGGCGACGTCTACGTTTGGTACGACTGTCGCCTCGCGTCCTCTCCGATTTTCGACGTTTTGGGCTCGTTCGATTCTTGGCCGCCCGTCAAAGCCGCTGCCGCGCGACGCGTTGTCGCTCATTTTCAAGAGACAAGCCGCGCCTTCTCCCCCTACCGCGACGACAGTCAACGCCGCAACGCGCTTAATCGGTCTTACGGCCTCAACGTCGACGGCGACGACGCCGCGGAGCGCCTTGCCCAACTCCTCGCCGAGCATATCGTTCCGCTTTTCGAACGACGCCGCGAAGCGCTCGACCTGTTGCGCGCCTACGACGACGGAACGCTCGCCGCGTCCGAAGCGGGCCGAGAACGCAATCTTCTCTACTCGCTCGAACAAACGCCGTTCAATACGGACAATGCGGACGCGGAGTTTTATTTTGGTCCCGACTCCGTTCTTAACGTCTTGAATTTAAGCGCGTTGCGACTCCAAAACGGTCAAAACGCCGAAGCACTCGCCCTCTTCGACGCGCTCGCCGACGCCAAATCGTCCGACTGTTACACGCCGTACAGCCGCGCCGCTTTCGAGCTTGCGTTACTCGGCGCCGCCGTCGCTAAAGAACGACTCGCCGTCGACGGCCCAGGTTTAAACGCGACGCGACGTCCTCTCGAACCGGCGCCTTCACAAACCCTTTCGCCGCGCTCGTTTAAGCGCCCGTCGTTTGCGTCCCTCAACGTCGACGAAGCGGAAGCCGCGCGCCTTCTTTGGTTAGCGCGTTTCTCGGACGACAAAGCGAAAGCGACGCAAGCGATTCAACGTTTAGAAGAACTCGCAAACGACGCTCCCATCGTCGTTTACGAATCGCTCGACGCCCGCCGTCTCGCCGCGAATCCAACGTTTGACGCCGCATCGCTTTCCCACGTCGTCACGTCTTCCTTGCGCCCGACGCCGCCGCCCGTTTCCCCTTCCTCGACGCAAGCGCCCGACCCGCAAACCGACGACGCCGCGCTCGCGACGCTCAAAAGCGATTTGCGACGCCGCCTCGACGAAGTTTTTGCGCAACGTCTTGAACCGCTTGGCTTTAAGCGCGGCGCTTCGCCGACCTGGACGCAAAAAACGAAGTCGCTTCGCCGCTATTGTCGGTTCGCTTTTTGGGATCGCCGCGACTTTTTCGCCGTTACGTTCGGTTATTACCTTCAACCGTGTTACGCTTGTTGGGACGACGCGCCGCAAGACGCGGAATCGCAAGCGCTTATCGCTCGGTTCCGCAAAGAAAAACCGCGCTTTAAGGTCGCGTATTCCAACCACGACCGCACCGTGTTGGAGCCGACGACGGATTTCTTCGGAACGCCTCTTTATTGGAAGTGTCTTCCCAAAGACGGCGAGTTCGAACCCCTTGTCGTTCAAGCGGATACGTTCCTTCAAACCGAAATTCTTCCCTTTTTCGAACGGTTCCGCGAAACCGACGACCTCCTGCGCGAATACGAAGCCGGGCGGCTCGAGCAAAAGGTCGCGCTCGGTCGCGAAGCCGGGCCGGGTCGCGAGTTCGCCGCCGCGCAAAACTATTATCGCGCCGGGAATTACGTCGAAGCGCTCGCCCGTTTCGAAGCGGTTCCGAAGCGGTTTAACGAATTTTCATTCGCTCCGCTTACCGTTTCCGAAGGCGATCGACTTCTTCTCGAAGTCGCGCGATTAGGAATGTTAAGCGTCCGTCAAAAGCTCGAATCGCAATCGCGTTCGCAAGCCGACGGCGTCGTTTCAGCCGTCTTCCCCAGCCCGCGACGTCCGGTAACGCCGATTCCCGAACCGCTCGCGACCGCGCTTCCGCATTACGATCGAAAACTGAAAGTCTTTTGGACGCGGGAATTTGCGTCTTCCGCGTTCGCGCCGGAAGCGGAAAGCGCGACTCGCAAACTCAAAGCGGGCGCCGAGTCGTTGCGAACTTGTCAAGAAAAATGCGCGCAAGTCTTGGAACCGCTCGGTTTTACGCGAGAAAATCCGGTTACTTGGACGCGGGAAACGGCGACGCTTCGTCAACGTTTTCATCTCGAAGTTCTTCCCGGTTACAATTTCGGATTTTACGGTTATTATTATCAAAAACCCGATTTTTCGCTTTGGGACGCCGCGTCGCAAGACGTCGAAACGCAGGCGACGCTCGCTCGTTTTAAAACGCTCGTCGAGAAGCGGTTCGCGAACGCCTATTTCGCCGAAACGCATTGGCGCTTCGATTACGAGCGCGATTCTTCGCCCAATCCGTCCCCGCAAACGCCGAATTCCTATCCGCTTGAAGCGCTCTTAACCTCGGCAAACGCGGCGTTTACCAAAACCCTTCTCCCGTTTTTCAAACGTTGGAGCGAATCGAGCGACGTCTTGGCCGATCCCGCGCCCTGCGCCGCTCAAACTCGTTTCGGCTTCGGCAATAACGACGCCGGACAAGCGAAATTTGGGTACGCGCTCGCGCTCTTCCAAGCCGGGCGTTACACGGAGTCGGCGAAGCGGTTCGACGCCGTCGCGAAGATGAAGAGAAAGCCTTACGCTTGGCCGGAATACGACGACGCCGATTGGGCGGCGTTGCAAGAAGCCGCGCGCATTGCCGCCGAAAATATTCGCAACCTCGTAAAAACTCAAAGGTTAAAGCAACGATAACCGCTCCCAAGTCCGCGCCCGACGCCGACTTTCTTCCCTTCGACGCGACGATCGACGTCGCGTCGTTATTTTTTTCATTTTTTCGCTAATTTTCTTGATTTTCTCGTCGGCGTCGATTATAATAAACGGAGCGGAATCGGCGTTTGCGCTTTTATTTGACGCCAATTAACGTTTGCCGTTTTACTATTTGACGTAAGGAAATTTCCCTATGACCGACGACGCCAAAAAACAACGCTCGAAACTTGTATCCGCGTTCAAAAAACGCGTTAAAACGCTTTTTACGGAAACCTTGGAACCGCTTGGTTTTACGCCCGTCCCGCAAAAACGATATCGCTGGGAGCGCGCCTCCGAAACGGCTTCGCAATATTGCAACTTTCGTTACGACAACTCGATCGACGTTCTCTTTATTTCCTACGGCTATCGGCTTCCGTTTTGCCGCGATTGTTGGTCGAACGCGCCTTGCGACGTCGAGACGCAAAAAACGCTCGCCGATTTCTTCCAAGGACTTGATCTCGTTGAAATTAACGGCTTAGAATATTTCGAACGCGCGATCGAACGTTGCGAATTTTGGGAATTTGAGGCGAACGTTACGAACGACGTCGAGGACAAGTTCGCCAAAGTTGAAAAGAGATTTCGAGAAAAAGTCGTTCCGTTTCTTGAGCGGAACCGCGCGCTGGAAGACGTCGTAAACAACTACGACGCGGGAAGTTGCGAATCCGCTCCTCCCGGAATGCGATTCGACGATTTTCGATTCGGCGTCGCTCGTTTTTTACTCGGCCAGTACGCGGAAGCGGCGGCGCATTTTGAAGCCGAGGCGGAAAAAACGCTCGCAGACGACCTAATTTATCTCCCCTATTGGCAAAGATACGCTAAGGCCTTGCAAATCGGCGCGTTAAGCGTTCGCCAAACGATTGAGACCAAAGGCCCCGGCCCGCGACCGCCGAAGCCGAAACAACGTCGTCTCGACCTTGCGATTCCCGCCGAACTCGTCGATTACCCCAATCGCACGCTAATTTACGAACTCCTCGAAGCGACCGCGTCTCCTTACCAACCCGTTGCGACAAAAGCGCTTAAAGAATTAGCGCATATCAAAGAAGCGGAAAAAATCGCTCCGAGTTCGAAACCGACGCGTAGAGAAACCGCCGAGACGCTCGAAGCGCGGCAAGACGAAGCCGCACGCAACCGAATTCTCTTTCACGCGACGCCGGAAGAAAAAGAAACATTGGAGCGCTACAAGGCGCAACTTCAAAAACATTTTCGCGAAAAATTTAAGGAAACGTTAGCGCCGCTAGGTTTTGCATCGACAAACACTTCCGCGACTTTCTGGGAAAACGCGACCGAAACGCTCGTTCGCTATTGCCGTTTTTCGTTCCATAAGGGTTGTCGCTGTTTACTCGATTTCGGTTACACGATGAAACCAGATTTTTCGCTTTGGGAAACCGCGCCGCAAGACGCCGAAACGCAAGAAGTTATCGCAAATTGGCGAACGTCGGAAAAGGAGAGTTTCGAGTCCGGCGCCGCCAACGCTTGGCGACAACGCGCTTGGACGATCCCGACGAACGACGGCGAGTTTAAAACGCTTATAAACGCTATCGACAAAGCGCTTAGAGACGACGTTCTTCCGTTTTTCGACCGCTTTCGCGAAACGTCCGACGTCCTGCGCGCCGTCGACGCCGAAGTTGTCGACGAATGCGACGCGATCGCCGAAGACGAAGATTGGCGGCTCTATTGGCTTGCGATTTTGCGTTTTCAAACCGGGCGACTCGCCGAAGCGGCGGACTGTTTGCGGCAACTCGTCGCCCGAACGGCGCCCGACGCTCTCGATTGGGAAACCCAACGGGCCGAAGTCGCGCAAATCGGGATTTTAGCTCTTGAAAATAAACTCGCCGAACAAGGCGCGACGTCGCTTCGCAAAGAGGCCAAGCCGAAACGGGAAATCCCGAAATCGCACGCGTTATGTTCGAATCCGGGCGAAGTTCGTTCCTTGCTCAAGGAAGCGGAATCCCCGCGACGCGACATCGCTCTTGACGCTCGAAAACTACTTTACGAAAGCGCCGAGTATACGCGAAGACTTCCCGAAATCCTTGCCAAACACTTGGAACCGCAAGGTTTTACGCGCTCCGAAAGCAAGCCGACCGTTTGGGCGCGCGAAACGCAAACGCTCGTTCAGCGTTGCTTTTTTACGGTCGAGCCGACTATCGAGAAATATTTCGAACTTGAATTCTCCTACCGCTTGAAACCGGATTTTACGCCTTGGGCGAACGTTCCGAACGACGCCGAGTCGCAAGAAACGCTCGAACGCTTTAGAACGCTCGTCGAGAAACGTTTGTCGTCGTTCGACTTAAAGCGCGATTTTTGGTATTCGCCGATTCCCGGCTTTCGGTTGCGCGCGCCCGGCTTCCCGACGCCGCCCGAAGCGTTCCTAAACGCTCTCGACGCGACGTTTGCGAGCGACGTTCTCCCCTTTTTCGAACGTTGGCGCGAGTCGAGCGATATACTCGTCGCTTACGACGCCGACAAAGTCGACGATAAAGCCTTCGGAAGCGACGCCGCGACGCAAAATTTTGTTCGCGCGCTATTCCTTTTCCAGTCGGGACGTTACGTCGAATCGGCGAATCGTTTCGACTCTCTCGCGCATTCGCTCCGCAAGCCGAACGTTTATTCCGACGCCGCTTGGGCGACGCTCTTGGAAGGCGCGCGACTCGCCGCGACAAGCGTCCGCAAGTTCGATAACACAACAACTTAAATTCGATCGAAACCGCGCCGCTCGCCGTTCTCGACCTTTAAGCCCAAACGTCGAACGGCGCGGCGATTTTGCTGCGAATTTTTTGTTTTTTAACGTTTTTTCTTCGTTTTTTTCTTGATTTTCACGTCGACGGCGATTATAATAAAAGAAGCGCGCGAAACGTTTGCACTTCTTTGTCGACGCCGCTTAACGTTCGTAATATTACTTCTTAACGCAAGGAGATTTTCCCAATGTCCGACGACGCGAAGAAACAATTCTCGAAATTGAAATCCGCTTTCACCAAACGTCTCAAAACGCTCTTTGCGGAAACCTTGGAACCGCTTGGGTTTGCGCTTGCTCCGGGAAAACGCCAACGTTGGGAACGCGCGAACGTCGGGACGCCGCAAATCTGCGCTTTTACTTACGATAACTACGCGAGCGCCTTTTATCTTGAATACAACTATTACTTTACATTAAGTCGCGAATGTTGGGCAAACGCGCCTTGCGACGCTGAGACGCAAGAAACGCTCGATCGCTTCTTTCGCTCTTTTGAAACCGGCGACGGCGTCTTTAACTTAGGCGATTTAAAGGTTTTAAACTGGTCGCCGCGTTCTAAAAGATTCAATTTCGCCCCCAATTCCGAGGCCGACGTCGACAAAATTTTCGCGCGAGTCGAAGCGCAGTTACGCTACGACGTCGTCCCGTTTCTTCAACGTTTCCACGAGCCGGGAATCGTCTTAAGCGATTACGACGCCGGGGATTACGAACGGCGAGTCCAACCGAGC
>JAZQAP010000052.1:0-2600 GCA_045545275.1 Thermoguttaceae bacterium
GGTGATTTTGATATTCGTCCGCGCGCCCGGGACGATCGCGACTTCGGCGCCGAGCGCCTCGACGAGTCCGGCGTCGTCGGTCGGTTGAAAGTCCGGCTTGCGTTCGCGAAACGCGCGTTCGAGGAGCGTTTTTTCGAAAACTTGCGGCGTTTGCGCTTCCCAAAGGTTCTCGCGCGGCGTCGACTCGTCGACCGCCAGCCGTTCGCCGTTCGCGGCGCCAAGCCCCAATTTTTCGCGAACGACTTCCGTCTCCAACTTCCCGCCGCTCGACGCCGGACGCGCCCGCTTGATCGAACCGACGATCGGCGCCGCCAAAATCGCCGCGCCGGTTCGCGTCGCTTCGGCGAAAACGTTCTCGACGTCGCCGTCGCTAACGCAAGGCCGCGCCGCGTCGTGCACCGCGACGTAATCGACCGACGCCTTGACCGCCTTCAACCCGTTTTCAACCGATAAAAAGCGTTCGGCGCCCCCTTCGACGATCTCGATCCCGCACAGGGAAAGCTCCGCCGCAAATTTTCGTTCGACGTCGGCGCGATCTTCCGGCGAAACGACCAAAATCAACTGCGCGACGTCCCGACGCCGCGCGAACCGCTCCGCCGAATGGAGCCAAACGGCGCGCCCTTTGAGCGGCGCGAACGGCTTTTTCGGCGCGTTCAACGTCAGCGGCGAACCGCCCTTTTGAAAACGACGGCTCTTCCCGGCCGCCGCGATAATCACCGCGAACTTTTTCATCGACGTTTCTCCTTATTATTGTCGGCAAGTTCGAGCCGACGGCGTTTTCCGCGCCGCGCTCCAACTCGCGTCTTTTCCATTTTACCTAAAGCGCCGCCAAGCGACCGTCCGCGACGCCGCTACAAACCGCGCCGTTTTCCCGGTCTCCCCCGACGTTCTATTCGACCGACTTCGCCGATTCTTCCCGTCTTCCGTTCGACGCGGCGCGTTTGATTTGAATTTTAACCTTCCCGGCGTTTTTGGCGAGGTTGCCGGGCGCGTCGTTGATTCGGAAAAAGAGCGTTCCGGCGCGCTCCGGCGTCAGCGTCGCCGTCGACGTTTCGAATCCGACGGCGGCGTCCCAAGGTTCGAGCGTTCCGCCCGTCGCCGACTTTGCCTCGTTCGCCGATATTCCCCGTCTTAACCCGCCGACCGTCTTCGCCGAGCCGGTTGAGGACGCCCCGTTTGCCCCGCCTTCCCCGTTTGCCGAGTTTAACGAATAAAACTCGTCGAACGTCGCTCCTTCAAGCGGAACGACGACCGCCTGCAACCGCCCGAGCGGCGCGCCCTCGACGTATCGGAACGTCGCGCCCGGCGCCTCGAACTCCAATTTTTTCCCCGCTTCCTCGACGTTCAGCGCGAACCGCCCCGCCGTCGCCAAGCGATACGTCGTTCCGGCTTCAAGCGCGACGCCGGAATTTTGCCAACCGCGATTCGCCGCCGCCTCGACGACGACCGCCGCGTTTCCGGACTCCGCCGCCGCTTCGTCGAACGGGCGTCCCGGCGTCGCGTCGACCGCCGTCGCGTCGAAGTCGTATCCGAAGTCGATACGACCGATAAAATCGGCCCAATCGTTCTCCAATTCCCCCCAACGGTCGCCGACAATATCGGCAAAAACGCGGTTCGGCTCCCAGTAAGTCGACCAATACGGGAGCAAATCGGCGACGTCGCGGTATTTCGGCGACTCGTTCAGGAACGCGACGAGCGCCCAACTCCAAGCGTATGTCGACGTTCGAACGTAATCGCGCGGCTCGAACGCCAAAATCTCGCGCAACGTCGGCGCTTTTCCGGCGCGAACGATCTCGCGAATCTCTTGCAACCGCCCAAAACCGGGCGTCGCGTCCGGGGCGGTTTGAAATTGGGCGATTTTTATCGATTTTTCCGTCGGTTTCCAAAGGTGCAACGCCAAATATTCCGCCGAGCCCTCCGAATACCAACGCGGGCGGAGGTCGCCGAAAACCTCGTGCATAAAGGAGTGAACCAGCTCGTGCAGCAAAAGAAAACGGTTGTAATATTCAATCTTTTGATCTTTCGCCAAAATTCGATCGTAAACGGAATAACCGTAAAGGAAACGCGGCGGCCCGTCGAGAACGCCGATTTCGATAAAAGAATCGACGTTCCCCATCAAAAACGCGTTTATCTTCCAATTTTCAAATTTTCGCTCGTCGACGTTAAAAAAGCGACAAATATGCGGAATCGCCGCGTCGAGCGCCGCCGGGATTTGGTCGACGCCCGGGGACGGCGGCAGGTCGGTCGTCAGCGTTACGTTCTTCCCTTCGACGCGGCGAATCCCGAGTTCCGCCGCTTTTTTCTCGTTAATCGGCGGGAATTGGGGCCAAGTTTCGCGCCGACGTCGGGCCGCGTCGAAAACTTGCGCTCGCAACCGCTCCGCTTCGCTCGGGTCGCGCCAAAGGGCCGCCGCGTCGCGCTCCTCTTCCGCCGAAAAAAACGACGTTCCGACCGCCGCCGGAAGCGCGCCGTCGTTCCGTTCCACTTGACGAACGCCGTTTCGACGTTCGAAAGCGCCCGGTTTCGCCAATTCGACCGACTTACCGGAAGCGCCCGGTTTCGCCGATTCGACCGACTTGCCGGAAGCGCCCGGTTTCGCC
>JAZQAP010000053.1:0-2852 GCA_045545275.1 Thermoguttaceae bacterium
CCGAGGGGATAATAAATATCCGTACCAATTTTCTTTTCCGCCAAGTAGGCGCGCAGCTCGTCCCGCTTGCCGTTAAAAACGCGAATAACGTACTGATTCCAAACATGCCGACGGTTCCCGACTTTTTTCGGCGTCGCGACAAATTCGTCGAGTCCGGCGGCGGCGAAAAGCGCGTCGTACCGTTCGGCGTTCTTCCCGCGCGCCTCCGTCCAAGAGTCGAGATAAGGCAGTTTCACGTTCAAAATCGCCGCTTGGTACGAGTCGAGGCGACTGTTAATCCCGATTTCCTTATGATAGTAGTGCGGCTCCATCCCGTGCGCTCGCAACAGTTTAACGCGAGCGGCCAACGCTTCGTCGTTGCAAACGACCATCCCGCCGTCGCCGGCGCCGCCGAGATTCTTCGTCGGATAAAAGCTCAAACAGGACATATCGCCCCAGTTCCCAACCGAAACGCCGTCCAGCTCCGCTCCGATCGCTTGGCAAGAGTCTTCGATCAGGTAAACTTTGCGCCCGAAACGCTCTTCGGCGCGCTTGACGATCGCTTGGAACGCCGGCATATCCGCCGCTTGACCGAAGAGGTGAACGACGATAATCGCCCGCGTTTTCTCGGTAATTTTCGCTTCGACTTCCTTCGGGTCGAGGTTCCAAGTCGTCGGTTCGATATCGGCGAAAATCGGCGTCGCGCCGACGCGCGGAACGCAGCTGGCGGTCGCGAAGAAGGTGAAGGACGGAACGATCACTTCGTCCCCCGGCGCGACGTCGGCCGCCATTAACGCCAAAAGAAGCGCGTCGCTCCCGGAAGCGCAACCGATCGCAAAGTTTGTTCGGGAATATTTCGCGATATTCTCTTCAAGTTTTTTGACCTCCGGGCCGAGAATAAACATTCCGCTCTCGTTGACGCTCAAAAGAGCGGCGTTCATTGCGTCGCCCAACTCGGCGTATTGACGTTTCAAATCCAACAACGGAACGGAGGCGACGGGAGCGGACACGAGCAAACCTTTCATTGCAAATCGACTCAAAAACGTTGTTCGTTCCTCGAACGCCGCGCGTCGACGGATAAAATTCGCGTCTATCGCCGCGTCGCGCCGCAATCCGAGAACGAGACTTAAAGCGTTTTGAGGATACCGCAAATCGTTCGACGCGTCAAGCGAAAAAAAACGTTTTTTCCCGAAAAACTTCCAAATTTATCTATTTTCACCGGAGCCTCCCGCGTTTCCCTCGCTTCGGTCGACCTTCTTCGCTCTTACTTCGACTCCCGCGTTCGCCGCGAACGCGCCGCGCGACCGGCAAAACCGGTAAAATCCAAAGAACGTAAAATTTGCCGCAAATCCAACGCCGACGCCCCAAAAAGAACCGATATTACTTGCGATTTTACGCGTCGTTATTTCCTTCCGCGTCGCCCGGATCGCTCGGTCGCTCCAACCGCGACGCTCAAGCGGTCGACCGTCGTCCGCCCGTCGCGCCTTTCCCTTTCCCCCTTTCTCTTAATTATCGCGAAAAACGCCCTATGTCGACCCTTTCCCCGATCAAAGTCTCGACCGCCGAAATCGTCGCCTTGGCCGAATCGAACGTCGAAACCGCAAACGCGTCCTTTTTTCCCGCGCCTTTGACCGTTTTTGAGGATTATATGTTCCTCGACTCTTCGACGACGTATCCGACGGCGATTATTTGCCGCCTCCGTTTCGGCGGTCGTCTCGACGTCGCAAAGTTTCGCCAAGCGCTCGAACTCGCGCTTCGTCGGCATCCGCTCTTCGCTTGCCGCGTCGAAAAAATCGGTCGGCGCCGTTGTTGGGTTCCCGACGCCGCTCCGCTCGCTTTCGTCGCGACGCGCCGCGAAAACGTCCCCGGCGCCGACGGAACCGACTTTTTCGAAAGCGTTCGCCCCTTCCGCCTCGACCGAGAACCGGGCCTGCGAACGACCGTTATTTGGGACGACGTTTCCGCCGACGTCGTTTTCCGCTGTCATCACGCGGTTTCGGACGGAACCGGTTTGAAGTCTTTTTTCGCCGACGCGCTCGTCGAATACGCGATTCTTCTCGGCGTTCTTCCCCCGAACGTCGAACGTCGCCCGCTTCGCTTCGACGCGTTGCGCCGACGCGGTCGGTTCGGATTAACGTTAAAAAGTTACTGTCTTAACTATCTTTACACGACGGCGTCGACGCTTCGATTCCTCTTCGGGCGCCCGCGCGATTTCGCTCCGCTCGCCGACGCGCCCGAAATCGCTCCGTTCGACGCCGACGTCGACGAAATCCGCCGCCGTCCCGACCTGCTGACGACCGCGCTAAGCGTCGACGCGACGCGACGTTGTTTCGCGACGGCGAAACGGCTCGGCGTTACCGTCAACGACTTGGCGCTCTCCGCGTTCGTTTGGTCGCTCGACGAAATTCGCCGAGCGCGCGGCGAAAGCCTCGGCGGTCGAACGCGAATCGCGACCCCGATCAATTTGCGCAACCAAGATCACTTCGCGTCGCCCGCTTGCAACGTCGTTACGATGACTTTCGTCGATTTTCCCCGCTCCGCTCGCCGGAATCCGCGCCGCCTCCTCAAAGCGACGCGCCGCCGAATGAACGTCGTCAAAAAACGCGACCAAAAATATTTCCTCGACTTGGTTCTTAAAACCGGCGATTTTCTCGCGAAATTGGTCGGCGGCGACCTGTCCCTCTTTTTACGTTCGAAACAATGCCGCGCGACGGCGACTTTTTCGAATATCGGGCGCACCTTTACCGACGTTCCGCTCGAACGAACCGAAGACGGACGCGTTCGAATCGGCGATTTGACGCTCGACGCGATCGAAAACGCGCCGCCGATTCGCCCTCGTTCTCCGATTTCGGTCGCCGCGCTCACTTACGGCG
>JAZQAP010000054.1:0-3145 GCA_045545275.1 Thermoguttaceae bacterium
AAGCAAGAGGCCGAACATGAAAAAGTTGCAAAAATGGACGCTCGTTTCCTCCGTCGCCGCGTTGGGTTGCGTTTCGCTCGCCGCCGCTTCGAACTCGTCGACCTCCTTCAATCTCCCGACCGTTAACTCGCTCGAAACCGCCGTTTACGCCGCCGATTTCGAACCGGCGTTAATCCGCGCCGCGCAAAAGGGCGACCTCGCCAAAGTCAAACGCTTGATCGAAGAGCAAGGCGCGAAAATCGACGCTCGCGACGACGACGGCGAAACCGCCCTGCACGCCGCCGCCGAAAAAGCCCGGCTCGACGTCGTCAAATACCTCGTCAAGAAAGGCGCCGACGTTTCCGCGAAAGACGAAGACGGCGAAACCCCGTTGCACGCCGCCGCCGACGAAGGCGACCGCGAAACCGACGCGACCCGCAAAGAACGCGTCAAAGTCGTCAAGTTCCTGCTCGACAAAGGCGCCGACGTCGACGCGAAAGACCGCGACGGCGAAACCCCGCTGCACGTCGCCGCCGACGCGAAAAAAGCCGACGTGTTGAAGGTTCTGCTCGACAAAAAAGCGAACGTTAACGCCAAAGACCGCGAAAAAGAAACGCCGCTGCACGTCGCCGCCGACGAAGGCTCGCTCGAAACCGCGAAAGAACTCGTCAAACGCGGCGCCGACCTGAACGCGAAGAACGACGAAGGGCAAACGCCGGAACAAGTCGCTCGCGAAGAGGGGAACCGCGCCGTCGCCGACTTCCTCGCGAAAGCGGCGCAAAAGTAACGCAAACCGTTTAACATTCCAACTTAAAACCGACCCGGCGTTCGTCGAAGCCGCCCGTTAACTTCGCCGAGCGCCGCCTTTTCAATCGCCGAGGAGTCGCCCAATGGGCGCGGAAAAAATTTTGATCGTCGAGGACGACGCGTCGATTCGCGAAATTCTCTCGCTTCTTTTGGAGACGCGGGGATTCTCGCAAGTCGAGGCGGTCGGAACCGGAACGGCGGCGCTCGAGCGCGCTTCCGAAACGCCGTTCGATTTGATTTTGCTCGACTTAACGCTTCCGGACGTCGACGGGTTGGACGTCTGCCGCCGCCTTCGAACGACGCCGTTCAACGCGACGACGCCGACGATTATGCTGACGGCGCGCGGCGAGGAAACGGACGTCGTCGTCGGACTCGAAGCGGGCGCGGTCGACTACGTCGTGAAGCCGTTCAACAATCAAACGCTCTTGGCGCGAATTCGAGCGCAACTCCGGCGAACGCAAGAGTTGGCGACGAACGCCGCCGCGTCGAACGGGAGCGGAAGCCCCGACGCCGACGCTCCGTCGAAACCGGACGTCGAACGGGACGGCTTGTCGATTTTCATCGCCGAACGCCTCGTTCTCCGCTCCGACGGCGCGTCGCTCGACCTAACGCCGACGGAATTTGAACTCCTGTTGCTCCTTATCCGGACGCCGGGCCGAATTTGGTCGCGATACGAGATCGCCCAAAAAATCCGCGGCGACGATTATATCGCTTTCGACCGCGCCATCGACGTTCAAATCGCGAACCTCCGCAAAAAACTCGGTTCGGCGAGCGGTTGCGTCGAAACGGCGCGCGGCGTCGGATACCGTTGGAAACGTTGACGTCGCGACGCTTAACGCTCTCGGGAACGCCCGGCGAAAACCGGTTCGCGTTCTCGGGAGCGCCGCCGTTTCTTGCCGCCGCGTCGAACGTTTGGCGCGCCGCCCTTCCTTCCGACTTCTCCCCGTTTTCCCCTTCCCCCCATTTTAACGCCAAACGCCGCCGATGAAACGCCGAACGCTCTTGCTCCTTTCCTTCCCGCTCGTCCTCGCCGGAGCGTTCGTCGCCGGGCGCGCCGTTTTGGAACGCCAACAAGCCCGCTTCGAAGAAACGTTTTTGGCCGACTACCGCGAAGAACTCGACAACCGGCTCGACTTGGCGATTCAATTTTTCCGCCCGGCGCTCGAAGAAAACGATCTCGACGCGCTCGACCATTACTGCGACGCGTTCTCGTTTGACGAACGGGACGTCGCGATTTTCAACGCTCGCGGCGACGCGATCGTCGCGTCGGATAACGCCGACTTGCGCTCGCCCCTTTCGGAGCCGGAGGTCGTCGCCGCGCTAAAAACGGGTCGCGGATTCTCGACGCGTCAAGACGCCGACGGACTTTGGACGGCTCGGGCCGCCGCGACGTTGCAAAGTCGGCAAAAGACGCAAATTATTCGGTTAGTCGTTCCGGCGGACGAACTTTCGACGGCGCTTCGGCGAACGTCGACGGCGTCGGACGCGCTCCTCGGCGTCGCGGCGGTCGCGACCGGATTCCTCGTTTGGTACCTGCTCCGGCGCGTCGCGGGTCCGCTCGACCGCCTTCAACGGAGCGCGGAGCGAATCGCCGCCGGAGATTTAAGCGTCGACGTCGCCGTTCCGCCGGTCGGGCCGGTTCGCGAACTCGCCGAGTCGATGCGCGCGACGACGGAGCGGCTGAAAACGGAGGTCGACCGAGCGCGACGGCAAGAAAAGTTCCGGCGCGACTTTGTCGCGAACGTCTCGCACGAGATCAAGACGCCGCTTACCGGGATTCTCGGCGCGATTCAACTCCTCGACGACGCCGACGGTTGGCGCGATCCCGTTTGTCTCGGGAAGTGCCGCGAAATCCTCGAACGCCAAACGACCCGCCTTCAAACGCTCGTCCGCGACGTTCTGCAGCTCGCGGAACTTGAACGCCGCGAAGAACTTAACGAAGACGCCGCCGTTTCGAACGACGCCGGAGTTCGCGAATCGGTTCCGTTCGACGAAATCGTCCGCGCCGCCGTTCGAACTTGCGCCGATCCGTTAACCGACGGCGACGCGGCGCCGCGTTTGCTCCGTTGCGACGCGGCGCAAGTCGTCGGGGTCGGCCGCCTCCTCGAACAAGCGACGCTCAATCTTTTGACGAACGCGGCGAAATACGGCGCGCGTTCGACCGCCGACCGCGCCGACGACGCCGACGGAGAAAAGAACGGAACTTCGACCGATAAAGAAGATAGAAACGCCCAAGAAGTCGAAAACGCGTTCGACGTTTCGCTCGAAGTCGCCGACGAAACCGTTTCGCTCGTCGTCCGCGACTTCGGCGCCGGCGTCCCGGCGGAGTTGGCGGAACGCGGTTTCGAACGTTTTTTCC
>JAZQAP010000055.1:0-2418 GCA_045545275.1 Thermoguttaceae bacterium
CCGCCGTCGTTTCCGCTCGACGTTTCGCCGCCGTCGCCGAAACGTCGAGCGCGGCTTTTTTTCTCGTCGGCGTCTTTGTCGCGGTCGCGATTTCCGGGATTTTTCGGGCCTTGTTTTGCTTGCATCGTCGTTAACTTTTAAAATTCCAAACGTTTTTCAATATTTTCAAAGACGCCGTTTTATCGAGACGCGGCGCGGCGACGCGATTGGAGTCGCGCGCCCTTGCCCTTCTATTATCGTCGAAAACGCGACGTTTGTCAAGCCGCCGTCCGCTAACCGTTCGTTCTTCGTTTCGCGCCGCGCTCTCGTCTCGCCTTATTCTCGCGGTCAGCCTTGTTTCCCCATTTTATTTAGTCCGACGTTTTATTTTCGACGTCGTCTCGCTCAAACGCGCCGGTCGCCGAACGTTCGCAAGAAGAGCGCGCGCAAGAAGAAATCGGGATCGACGCGGCGCGAAAAGTTCGCCTTCGCGGCCAACGCGGCGGCAAGGGGCGCGGCGATCGCGGCGCGGCGGCCCGGCGAAATCTCCGTTCTCCGCTCGACGTAAAGGGCGAGCGCCTTCCCCAACGAATCGGAAATTTCCCAATCGACGGGCAATTCGGCGGCGATCCGTTCCAGCTCCCGACGCTCTTGCGCCCAAAGCGCGCTCGTCTTTTTCGGCGAAGACCGCTTCTCGACGACGACCAGCGTCCCGGCGGCCAAATCGCCGAACCGCGCCATTCGGTCGTTCGCGCAAAACACGATCGCCAAAAACGGCCCGAGCGCCAAGTCGGCGGCGCGCAACACGTTCCGCAGCAACGCTTGCCCGCGTCCGATCGGGCGGCCTTCGGTCGTCAAGACGCGCAAGCCGAACGCCGCTTTGCCGAGCGTTCGTCCGCGCCAAAACGCCTCGAACGCCGCGTTCCAAAACCAAAAAACGACGATAAAATTCAACAAAAACGCCGCGGTCGCCAAGCCTCCGAAGAATTCGCTCGCGTTCAAGGCTCGCCCCAACGTCGCGCTCCCCCAAGCCGCCAAAAAACCAAACGCGCCGATCTCGACCCCAATAACCGCCGCGTCGACCGCGAACGCCGACGCTCGCAAAAACGGCCCGGCCAACCGATATTCGAACGCGACGTTCTCCGGCGCGACGATCTCGACCGTCGCGTCGATTCCTTTTTTCTCTCGATTCGGTTCGCCGCGCATCTCTTATCGCCTCCGTTCCCTCTTCGCTCTTAGCGCTCGTCGCCCGTTTTCGTTTCCGTCGACGTTCTCGCCGCCCCGCCTTCAAAATTTTCCCCCTAAATATCTATTCATTGTCTATTATATTCTTTTTTTCGCCGACTGCCTCTCCCAAACGCGCCGCGACGCTCATTTTTTTCCAAAATTTCCATTTTTTTGAAAAACCGACGCGTTTTCCCCCGTTCGGACGGTTCGCGTTCGCGCCTCGATTCGTCGAAAAAACAAAAAAAACGGAAAAATCGAAAAAAAGTCGCCGGAAGCGTCAAATCGCTCTTTTAAAGTTCGGCGCCGTCGCGTACAATACCGACAGGCGAGCCCGCGTCTCTTCGACGCCGACCGCGCTTTCGATATTAACGGAAGCGGCGCCGGTCGCCTCGCCGCCGTTCCAACGTTTACTATTTAACCGCCGTTCGGTCGAGTCGAGAATCGCCGCGCCGTTCGGTTCGGTTTTCCCCCCTCGAGCGGAGTCGATTTTCGACGCCCCAAGGTCGCGCCGCGCCCGAACGCGGTCGCCCGCTCGCCTTTTGGAGAAACGCCAATGAAACGCCTTGCCTCCCTCGCGTCGGCCTTGTTGACGACGTTCGTTTTCGTCGCCGCCGCCAACGCCCAAACCCCGGTCGCTCCGATCGTTTCGAAAGACGCGACGACGATCGTTCGCGTCGACCTTTCGCAACTCGACGGCCCGAAACTTTCGCAAACGGCGCAAAAGGTCGCCGTCGCCGCGATCGATTACTTCGTCGCCGACGCCGAAAGAGCGAAAGAGCTGAAAAACGCCGCGCCGCTCGTCGGAATGTTCGCCGCGCAATACGCGGAACTTTACGTTTCGCCGCTGAAAAACGCCGGCGTCTCCGAATTTTACGTTATCGTCGACAAAGCGCGCGACGCGAAAAATCCGGCTTATCCTTACGTCGCGATCCCGATCGACGGTCTTTCTAAAGAGCAAACCGACGGAATCCGCGACGCGCTAAAAGAGCTGAACGGTCAACTCGGCGGCGCGTTGAAATATCGCTTCGCGCGTTTCGGCTTCATGATCGTTCCGATCATTCCGGAAACGGTCGAAGCCGACGACGCGAAGGCTTACGTCAAAGCGCGCTTCACGAAGATCGACAAGGCGGACGACGCCGTCTTCGCCGAAGGTTTCGCCAAGCTCGGAACCGGCGCCGCCGTCTCTTCGGTCGGAATCGCGACCGAGGCCGA
>JAZQAP010000056.1:0-16143 GCA_045545275.1 Thermoguttaceae bacterium
AGTTGTCAGGAGCTTTTGTCTTCCTAAGACCGCTTGGCCTCCGACTTGCGTCGAACCGTTCTTGGTCGGGACGACGGTCGAAGGGATTATGGCGCAGCGGTTGGCGCGCCGTTTGTGCAAACATTGCAAACAGCCTTGGAAGCCGCGACCGGACGAAGTTCCGGAAGACTTCCCGAAAGAGTTGCTCGAAACCGGAACGATTTACCGTCCGGTCGGTTGCCGCGAGTGCCGCGACACCGGGTACGCGGGCCGCGTCGCGCTTTACGAGTTGCTTATCCCGAACGACGAAATTCGCCGTTTAGCGGGCGAAAAGGCTCCGTCGGCGGAGGTGAAGAAGATCGCTCGCGCCAACGGAATGGCGACGTTGCGGGACAACGGTTGGAAGAAAGTCGGACTCGGGATTACCTCCGTCGAGGAAGTCGTCCGCGTCGCCAAAGAAGACTGACGCGACGTCGGTTGGAAAAAGGGCGGACTCGGCGTTACCTCCGTCGAGGAAGTCGTCCGCGGCGCCAAAGAAGACCGACGTTGCGCGACGTCGGTTGGAAGAAAGTCGGACTCGGCGTTGCCTCCGTCGAGGAAGTCGTCCGCGTCGCCAAAGAAGACTGACGCTCCGCCGGTTGGAAAAAGGTCGGACTTGAAATTACCTCCGTCGAGGAAGTCGTCCGCGTCGCCAAAGAAGACCGACGCGCCGCGACGGCGGTTGGCAAAAAGTCGGCTTGGGGATCGCCTCCGTCGAGGAAGTCGTCCGCGTCGCCAAAGAAGACCGACGCGGCTTCCTTAATTAATAACGAAAACGCCGTTCGAATCGCAAACCTCGAACGGCGTTTTTCATTTTCTTGCAAGGCCCCCGACGACGGCTACTCGGCGTTTTCCGCTTCCGACGTTTCCGGCGCGACGTTCAAATACCGCTCGGCGTACTCGAAGAAAAGTTCGCGGCGGCGCTCGGTCGCTTTCGGGTCGCTCGCCAACATATGTCCGGAACGCGGGAAGTCGACGACGTCGAACGGAACGCCCGATTTTTCGAGCGCGGCGACCAACCGCTCCCGATGCGGCGTCGGAACGAGCGTGTCTTCGCCGCCGAACGCCGCCAACGTCGGAACCGCGCCCCCCTTTTCGACGAACGCCGCCGGGGAAATCGCCGCGATCGCCGCCTCCGCTTCCGGCGTCTTCGCCTTCATCGCGTCGACGGTCGTTTCGGTTCGCGTCATCGCGCTAACGAGTCCGGCGACCGTTTCCGGGTCGAGGTTCGGCCAAGTTTCGACGTGAAAATCGCTCGGCCCGACTCGCGGCGCGACGAAAACGACCGGAAGCGGCGCGTCTTTTCCCCGCGAATACGCGTACAACGTCGCGATATGCCCGCCCGCCGAGTCGCCGGAAAGAGCGACTTTTTCGAGCGGCGCGCCGCGTTTCGTCGCCTCTTCTTTCAGCGTTTTGAGCGCGGCGTCGATCTCGTCCATCACCGCGTTCATCGAGTAAACGTCTTTCGTCTTGTCGCCGGCGAGCATATACCCGAGCGACGCGGCGACGTACCCGCGCTTCGCCGTTCGACGCGCGAACCCGGCCATATCTTGCCGTTTTCCGGCGTTCCAAGAGCCGCCGTGCACGAAGAGAACGGCGCCGCGCGCCCGCTCCGGCGCGATCTCCTTCGGGAAATAAAGGTCGAGCTTGTTCCAATCGTTCGGGCCGTAAGGAACGCCGTCGACGAAAACGCCGTCCGCGTCCGTCCAATCTTCCAAATAACCGGATTTTTCAAGCGCGCTTCGAATCCCGACGCCGACCGCCGCGACGGCCCCGATTCCGACGACGCCAAGCAAAACGCAACCGACCGTCGCCGCGATTAAAAGTCGCCGAGTCAACCGCCGACGCGGCGCCGCTTGTTTCGAAACGTCCGTTTTCATTCTTTATTCCTCTTATCTTGGTTAACGGTTAAACGGTTGTTTAGCGATTGAACGACGGGAATTTAGCGGTTGCCGAACGTCGACGGCGAGCGCGTCGAGCGTCAAAGCCCGAACGGTTCGACGGCGCGCTCCAAAATTCCGTTCAAAAAAGCGATCGCGGTTCCGTAATTCGTTATCGGAACGCCCGCTTCCGCCGCCCTTGAAAGCCGCGACGTCATTTCTCGCCGATTAATCGAGCAGGCGCCGCAATGCAAAATCAAGTCGAAGCGTCGCAACTCGTCGACCGTCGGGAAATCTCGCCCTTGCGCCCGTTCGATTCGGAGCGTTTCGCCGACCCGCGCCCTTAACCAACGCGGCAGTTTGACCGTTCCGATATCGTCGTCGGTCGCGTGATGCGAGCAAGCCTCCGCGATTAAAACCCGCGAATCGGGCGAAAGTTCCGCGATCCGCCGCGCGCCGTCGACCGCCGTCCGCAAGTCGCCTTGCCGTCGAGCGAAAAGAATCGAGAACGACGTCAGCGGAATTGAACGCGGGACGATTTCCGCGACGGTTTTAAACGCTTGCGAATCGACGACGACCAACGCGGGCGGCGTCTTCATCCGGTCGAGCGCGGCGCTCAAAAGTTCCGGTTGGACGACGACGCAACCGCGTTCCGCGTCCAAAAGGTCGCGAATCGTTTGAACTTGCGGCAAAATCAGCCGTCCTTTCGGGGCCGCCGCGTCGATCGGCGCGACCAAAACGGCGAATTCGCCCTTCGGGATCAAGTCGGCGACCAACGGCGGCGGCGCGAAAAACTCTTCCGGCGCAAGACGAGTCAACGCTTCCCGAATCTTCGGCGAGCCGCTCTTTCCGGCGCCGTCGCGAACCGCCGACGTTTCGACCGCCGCCAAACCGCGCGCCCGAACCGCTTCGACCGCCGACGCGTCCGGCGCCGCCAAGTCGACCTTGTTCCAAACGACGAGCGCCGGAACCGCCCGACGCGCCAGTTCGTCGGCGATTTTTTCTTCGAACGGGCCCCAAGCGCCCGCGCCGAGCGTCGAATCGACGACGATCAAGCCGACGTCGACCCGGTCGAAAACGCGCTCCGTCTTCGCGACCCGCTCCGCTCCGAGCGCGCCTTCGTCGTCGACGCCCGCCGAGTCGATCAGCAGAACCGGGCCGAGCGGCGCCAGCTCCATCGCCTTTTCAATCGGATCGGTCGTCGTTCCGGGAACGTCCGACACAATCGCGAAATCTTGTCGCGTCAACGCGTTAAGCGTCGACGACTTCCCGACGTTGCGCCGTCCGAAAACGCCGATTTGCAACCGAACGCTCTTCGGCGCGGAAAAAGTCGCCGCCATATTGCCCCCGTTCTCCTTCTTATTCTAAGACGCGACGTCGACGCGCCGCGTTACCGCTTCGCGTTTATTTTTCAAAAAAATTCCTTCGAACGCGCCGACGACGAAACGTTCGCCGCCGTCGCTTCGTCTATAGTCCTATCGACGCGCCGTTATTATACGTCCAAACGCGCCGTTCGAAGAGCCCCCCCGAAAACGCGACGAACCGAGAAAAATAAAAACGATAAAAAAAACGACGAAAATTTCGCGTTCCCCGTTTTCAAGAAGTTTCTTCGCTTGTATAATAAGAACGACGCCGGTTTCTTGTTTTTCGACGCGGAGCGCGTCGGCGACAAGAAACGCTTCCACTCGGCGACGTTTACCGCAAAGGAAAGCGGTCTTCTCCGCTCGCCGCGTTCGACGACGCTCCCGTTACGACCGTCGACGCGACGAGCGCAAGGCGGCGTTATGTTCCGACCGTTCGGCTTTCGTTCCGTTTCGGTCGAACCGCCCCTTTCGAGAAATCGCGACCGCGTTCCTTTAAACGCCGCCCCAACGCAAGGAACCTCCCGTTTTGTCCGACGCCCAATCGTTCAACGCCGCCGCGCGCGACGACGAAGACGCTCGCCTAATGCTCGCCGCGCAAACCGGGGACGCGTTCGCGTTCGAAGAATTAATGGCGCGCAATCAAACTCGCGTTTGCGCGTTTCTGCAACGTTTTGTCGGCAACCTGCAGTCGGCGGAAGACTTGACGCAAGAAGTCTTTATGCGGGTTTACAAACATCGCGATTCCTACCGCCCGGAAGCGCGTTTTTCGACTTGGCTCTACCGCGTCGCGCACAACGTCGCGTTTAATTCGTTGCGCGCGAAAAGTCGGCGCCCGGAGCTCCTTTTCGGCGGCGCGGCGGGCGACGGCGCCACGTCGTCGCTCGGTTTCGCCGTCGAAGAAAGCGTCCTCGCGAAAAGCGGCGCGACCCCGACCCGCAGCGTCGCTCGGCTCGAATTGCAAGCGGTCGTCCGCGCCGCCGTCGATTCGCTCGGCCCCCGCCAACGCGAAGCGCTCTTGCTCGCGCGGTTCGAGGGAATGAGTTATCAAGAAATCGCCGACGTCATGAAGTTGACGCCGAAAGCGGTAAAGTCGCTCCTTTGTCGCGCTCGCCTTAACCTGCGCGCCGCGCTCGAACCTTACGTCGAAGAAGGAAAAAGTCCGCAATGAACTCGCCGATTCGCCCCGACGACTCCTATTTTTCCGACCTCGACGCGGAACTCGACGATTACGCGTCGGAACCGGACGCGGAACTCGATCCGCTCGACGAAGAAATCGCCGCTTACCTCGACGACGAACTCTCCCCGGAAGCGCGCGCCGCCTTCGAGCGCCGACTCGCCGACGAACCGGAACTTCGCGCTCGCGTCGACGAGGAACGTTCCGCTTGGAACGCGCTTTCGCTCCTCGACGTCGCCGCGCCGAACGAACGCCTTCCCGACGCCGTCGTCGAACGGCTCGACTCCGAAACGCAAACGGAACTTCTCGCGCTCTCGACGTCGTTGCGACGCCGCCGCGCGCTCCGCGCCCTTTTTCTCGGCTCGACCGCGCTTCTCCTCGCGGCGCTCGGCTTCGGCGTCTTTTCCTTCCTTTTTCCGGACGTTCAAACGCGCCGCGAACGCGATTTCCGCGTCGTCGAACGCCTCGCGCAACTCGAAATCGTCGGCGACTTCGACTATTTAACGGCGCTCGACGCGTCCCGATTTTTCGCGCCGACGCCGCCGTTCGCGTCTCCCCCCGACGGGCGACGGACGACTCCGCGACCGGGCCCGTTCCCTCCCCTCGTCGCGTCCGCTCCGACGCCTCCGACGCCGAAAACTTTCGAAGAACTTTCGCAAGACCGCGTTTTTTATCGTCTCCAACAAAAATTCGAACGCCTCGACCCCGAAACGCAAGAACGCCGACGCGCGCTCTATCGTCAAATCGTCGACGCGCCGAACGCCGACGCGCTTTGGAGCCTTCTCGACCGATACTGCGCTTGGTTCTCCGCGTTCCCCAACGACGACGATCGCGAAAAACTCCTCGCCGCGCCGATTCCGGAACGGCTCGAAATCGTTCGCCGTTATCGCGATTTCGCTCGCCGCGTCGCCGAACGGCAACGCGACGGCGCCAACCGCTTCGCGCCGCCTCAATCCCCAAACAACGCGCGAACTCCCGACGCCGTCGGCGAACGTCGAGGCGATTCTCCGCAAATTCGCGCTTTCCGCGACGCGTTGCCGGAAGAATTGCGCGACGAAAACCTCGACGCTCTCGGGCAAAAATACGACGATTTCCTTCGAACGAAACGAGATTACGGCGGCAAACGCGAAAGCGCGCTCGCCTTTTTGACCGAAGAATCGTCCGAAAAAATTATCGCCGCGCTCTCTCCGAAAGCGCGCGACTACCTTCGCAACCTTTCCGAAGAAGAACGCTCCGCCGCGCTCGGCCTCCTCGTTACGCTCGGTTTTTGGGAACGCGAAGAACGTTCGAATAAACCGGCCTTTTCGTTCCCCAACGGCAACCGCGCCGCGTCCTCCTTCGCCGTCCGACCGTTCGAAAGAGACGCGCAACGCCAAGATTTTATCCGCGAACTCGCCGAAACGTTGCGCAAACTCCCCCCCGAACGCCGCGATTCTCTAACGGCGCGTCCGACCGACGAAATGCGCGGCGTTCTTTGGGCGACGCATTGGCGCTTCGTTTTTCGCAACAACGCCAACCGCTCTTCGCGTCCCGTCGCTTCGCCGTCCGCGACCCCGCCGTCCGACGCTCCGACGGCGCGACCGGAACGATAACCGCTCTTTTCCCGCCGAACGTTCCGCTTCGGCGTTTTTTTTGTCCCCGTTTGCCGTCGATTTGCGCGTCGCGCCGACGTTATCCCCCGTCTTGCCGCGACGCGCGACGCTTCAACCGCTACAATCGGCATATTTATCGCGCTTTAACGGAAAATTTCTACATTTTTACGTATTTCCTCTATTTTCTCATTGTTATTCCTTGAAAATTCGCTATACTTACAAATAAGATAAATTAGAGAAAGTAAGGTAATTTTAACGTTTTTCCAATCGCCGTATTTACTCGATTTTTGCGTTGTTTACTTGGGTGACGACTTGCAACGACGCGAAGAGCAACGGGGTCGAAAAAGAAAATTTTTCGGCTCCGTTCTTTTTTTTTGGTCGCGCGTCGTTTGTTTTCCTCTCCTTGACGTTTTGCGAAAAAACGTTATATTCTTAAGAGTCGCGTTTTGCCGCGGTCGCGTTACGTTTGCTTCCGCGCTTCCGTTTCAAACGCGTTTTGCGTTTCCGTCGCTTTTTCGCGTCGGAGCGTCCGTTTTTCCCTTCAAGTCAGAGAGTGAATATCGATTCGCCCTTTTTCCTTTTAATTGCCAAGCGTTTAAAGCGTTCGCCGCGCAAGTTCGTTCTCTCGCGCCGTCGACTTTAACGCTCCTCCAACCCTTCCGGAGACGCGCCGATGAGTTCCTCCAATCCCCTATTGCTTCCGGAACTTCGCCAAATGATCGCGTCGAACGACGCGGAGGAAATGCGCGTTTTCTGCTCCGCGCTCCACCCGGCGTCGACGTCGGAATTTCTTAGTTCGTTGGAGGCGGGCGAAATTTGGACGATTCTTCTCGAAGTCGACGCGACGCTCCGCGCCGAAATCTTCAGCTACTTCGACGAAGACCTGCAGGTTCAAATCATCGAATCCTGCCCGCGCGAAGAAATCGCCAAGCTCATCGAAGAGATGCCGTCCGACGACCGCGTCGACGTTCTCGAAGAGGTCGAACAGGACGCCGTCGACGAAATTCTCCCGCTTCTCTCGACCGAAGAGCGCGAGGACGTCGAACTTCTGCGAAGTTACGAAGACGACGCGTGCGGCGCCGAAATGTCGTCCGACTTCATCCGTCTTCACGAAGGGATGACGGTCGGGCAAGCGATCGCGGAAATCGGCGCGCAAACGCACCTAATGGAAACGGTCTACTACCTTTACGTTCTCGACGACGCGGAGCGGCTCGTCGGGATCGTTTCGGCGAAAGACCTTCTGCGGCGCATCAACCGTCAAGACGAGCCGATCGAAGGCTTTATGAAGTCGAAGGGAACGCTCGTTACGGTCGACGCGAACGACCGGCGCGAAGAGGCGATTCGTTTGGTCGAAAAATACGACTTCGTCGCGATTCCGGTCGTCGACAGCGACGGCAAAATGCTCGGCGTCATCACGCACGACGACGTTCTCGACGCGGCGGTCGAAGAGTTGGTCGAGAACGCGCACATGAGCGCGGCGGTCGATCCTCTCGGCGACGAAACGTACCTCGACGCGAACCTCTGGACGCTGGCGCGCAAACGCTTTATGTGGTTGGCGATTCTCCTCTTCGGCGCGATCACGACGGCGATCATTTTGAAGTTTTTCAACGACGTAACGGAGCAAATCGTTTGGTTGGTCGCGTTCCTCCCGATGGTCGTTTCGAGCGGCGGGAACTGCGGCGGTCAAGCGGCGACGCTGGTCGTAACGGCGTTGGCGACGGACGAAATTTCGCTCGAAGACTGGAAGAAGATCGCGCGTCGGGAAACGGCGATGGGCGCGATTCTCGGCGCCCTGATGGCGGTCTGCGGTTACGTGAACGCGATTCTGATTTACGCGTTCGGCGAAGGAAGCGTCGGTTTCGACGACTTATTAATCGTTCCGTTGGCGGTTTTTTGCGTCGTTTTTATCAGCAATCTCGTCGGCGCGCTTTTACCGTTGCTCTTTAAGAAGATGCGCCTCGACCCGGCGTTGATGAGCAATCCGTTCGTCGCCGGTCTTTCGGACGCGCTCGGCACGTTCGTCTACCTCTGGCTGGCGTTGCTCCTGATTATGCCGTTCGCGGCGTAACCGCCCCTCCGCTTTTGTTGAAGAAATCGATTCCGAAACGCCAAACGGCGAAGCGCTCGAAAACGCTTCGCCGTTTTTTTTTTGTTTTTCCCGACGCGCTTCAACGCTCCGCCGCCGAAACGTCGAAACGCGCGAGTTTAAGGCGCCGTATTAGCGGCTAAGGTCAAACGCGATTTGCTTCGCTGTCGCTTCGACGATTTTGCCGATTTCCGCAAATTCGCAGACTTTCCGAACGCGTTCCTCAAAACGCTTGACTTTTTCGTCGATCATAGCCGCGTACGCAAGCCCGCGCGCAACGCATGAAGACGGCGCGCCCCAAACCGTTGCGTTGGCAAACGCTTCTCGCGCTAAGGTATGGACAAAGTCCATTTGCGCCGCGCCGCCGGTCAGGATAATCGGCGACGGTTGCGCCCCTTTCTCCTTCATCGATTTAGCGACGTCCGTAAAGAGCTTGCGAACGGCGTCCTTATACGACAGACCGCCTAATTCGGGCCATTGCGTCGCCAACGCTTCGCGAACCGTCGAACCGTCGAAATGCCAACCCAACGGAAAAAATCTCGGCGCCTGAAGAGCGTTTTCCCAATCGACGTTTGCGCGCTCCTTGTCCGTATACCCAAAATAACGTTCTTTAGCCTCGCGGCATATATAAACGGATTTGCTCTTTAGAAAGTCGTCGTTCTTCAGATATTGTTGAGTCTTGGAATCTAATTTCTCTAAAACCAAATTATAAATCCCTCGGTCGATAAGCCGCGCGCCCAAATTGCAATCTCCGTAATCCCAAGGAACAACTTTATACTCTCCTTCGCGTTGAAGAACGGTAACGTCGGTCGTCGAGGCCCCAAAATTGAAAACAACCGCATACGCCCCGTCGTCAAATTGAACATTCGCTTCATACGCCGTTTGACGTTTAACAATGTTTAACACTACCGCCCGCGCTTTCTCTTCTAGCCTAACCTCTACATTAATTCCACGTTTACGATAAACTTCTATAAAGCTGCAAGATTCCAAAATCTCTTGGTAACGCGCGACGTCTTCCTCGTTCCAAAGAGTAGGGCGGCTAATATAAAGAACCAACCGAGAATCGGCGGGATCGATCGTTTTTTCAAAAAACTCCTTATGTAAAAACAACGCGTCGGTAAACTTAACGACGCCGGTCTTAAAAGCGCGATATTCCTCTTTCTTCATTGCCGCGGGCCGTCGTTGCGAATTAACGAAAAGTTCGACGAGATTTCCGCTCCCGAATACAGCAACTTTCCCAATCGTCGTCGCTCCGTATTTACCGACCGACAACAAGGCGGGCATAGGAGTTCCCTGTTGCTCCGCCGTATGTCCGGGCATACGCGCGTTCATAATTACTTCATATCCGTCGTTTCTTCGATAAGAAACTAACGCGTCGCCGTCGCCTAAATCGTAGCCGATATATTGCGTCATTATCGTTTTCTTTTAATATCTAAAAATTTTCAAGCAAGCGCATCCAAACCGATAAACGGCGACGACGTCGTTTATTTTCCCGACGCCGTTTCGCACGTTAAAGACGCCTTCCGCGCTTGTCTATTTTCCAGCCCGACTTAACCGACCAAAACGGAAAACGGCGCGGTTCTCGCGAATCCGCGCCGTTTTATCTTAATTTGCGTCGAACAACCGCCCGACCGCAAACGTTCGAAGCGAAACCGCTACGCTATATTAGCGGCTAAGGTCAAACGTGATTTGTTTCGTTACCTCTTGAACGATTTTGCCTGCGGACGACGCGACATTCCCGCGCAATTCACAACAAATTTGCTCGTTTTTTTTAATTCCCGAGTAAATTTCGTCGTATATCTCGCTTTTTTTATCGTTAAGCTCGCGACGAATTCTGTCGACGCGAACACAGTTACGAATATATTGTGGGAAATTAAACTCTTGTATCATAGCGATGACTTCGTCTTTTCTTACATTCCACAACCACGGCGGAAATCGCATCGCAACAATCGCCGTAATTAACGACCATGCTGCCGGCACAGCTCCCAGAACGCCAAAAATAATATGCGCGATTATCGCCGATATGTAGGAAATTACTACAATTAAAGACGACTTTTTCGAAATAATAGTCGTTAAAACAGCAGGCAATAAAGCGTCAAATTTCAAAAAAAGCTCTTGAATTGCGTCCTCGCCCATTGGCGATATATCGCTCGTCGGCTTGCCGTCGGTAATTTTATTACCGACGCGCCGCGCGGCCTCCATATACTTAACAAACAGATTTTGATAAACGATGTCAAATTTGCTACAAATCCCCGCAATTTTCTGTTCGATTCTCGATACGACCTGTTCCCAAAACCAAGAGGTCGCGATATTTTCTATCTTTTTCTTATACTCGTCGCCATTAAAGAAAACTTCGATGGAATTTTTTATCTCTAGTTCCATATGGTTCAACGTTAAAATACCGCCGTTCTGCCATCTAACGATTTCCCTCTCCATAATCTCGAGCGCTTTATCCCGAATGTATTTGGCGATTTCGTCGGCGAGATTCGGCGCTTCGTCGTCGATAATTTTACCAATTTCGTCCTCGCAGAACGCCTCCACCTCACTCTTAAACTTCTTAACTTTTTCGTCGTCCCAATCACAACCAATATATTGCGTCATTATTTTCATCTGCAATATCTATTAAGATATAAGGATTTAAAATCTATTCGCACCAAACGCCGCAAAATCGAAAAAAGTGAAAACGGCGCGGTTCTCGCGAATCCGCGCCGTTTTATCTTAATTTGCGTCGAACAACCGCCCGACCGCAAACGTTCGAAGCGAAACCGCTACGCTATATTAGCGGCTAAGGTCAAACGTGATTTGCTTCGCCACCGCTTCGACGATTTTGCTCGAAGCCGAAGAGATTTTGTCTTTTAACTCGCTACGAAAGCGACTGTCGTTCCGGATTTTATAAGAAATCTCGTCGTTTATCTTGCTTCTTTGCTCGGCAAGTTCGGAACGAATTTTGTCGTTGCTAACGCGGTTACGAACGACCGCCGGAAGATTGAATTCTTTTACCTCGATCATAAACTGATCTTTGAGCGCTTCCCAGCCCGCGAAAAGCAATACCCCCATACCAACGCAAACGATAGCCGCGATCATCGCCCAGCCTCCCGGAATAACCGTGCCCAAAAGGGTAAAGATCAACCCGGCGATGATCGTCGTGATAGCGGAAACAATACCTACCACCACAGACACTACGGTCGGCCCAATAATAGGCATAAGCACGATAAGCACGAGCGGCATAACGGTCAAAAACAACTCTTGAATCGCGCCGGCAACCGCCGGTTCCATCTTGACCGTCGTCCCGCTAATCGTAATGTTATTCATACCGCACTGAACGCCCTTCACATACGCAAGAAGTTGATTTTGATAGACAATATCAAACTCGTTGCAAATCTTTTCAATTTCCCTATTGATTCTCCTTATTACCCGCTCCGAATACCAATCTTCCGTAATTCTTTTTATTTTTAGTTTACACTCCGAGCCGTTAAGATAGTTTTCCACGGAGCTTTTGATTTCTTTTTCCATTTTCGACAACGTCGAAATCCGACTGTCGCGCCAAGCGTAAAGTTTCTTTTCTATAATGTCGAGCGCCTCCCTTCCGATATGCGCGGCGAGTTCGGAGGTCAACGCCGACATTTCGTCGTCGATAATTGCGCCGATTTTCGAAGAAGCGCAGAATTCCTTCATACGTTTCTCGAACTTCGCGACCTTTTCGGCGATCGTCGCCGTATAGACCAGCCCGCGCGAAATGCACGAAGACGGCGCGTCGTCCAAGTAAATTTTCGTTTTGGCAAACGTTTCTTCGCACAAACGCTTGACAAAGTCCATACGCGACGCGCCGCCGGTCAGGATAATCAGCGACGGTTGCGCTCCTTTCTCCTTCATCGATTTAGCGACGCCCGTAAAGAGCTTGCGAACGGCGTCTTGATAGGAAACGCCCTCCAATTCGGGTCGTTTTAACGCCGCCGCGTCGTGAACCATCGCGCCGTTGAAATACCAACCCAACGGAAAAATTTTCGGCGCCTGAAGAGCGTTTTCCCAATCGACGTTTGCGCGCTCCTTGTCCGTATACCCAAAATAACGTTCTTTAGCCTCGCGGCACATATAAACGGATTTGCTCTTTAGATAGTCGTCGTTCTTCAACCCTTGTTGAGTCTTGGAATCTAATTTCTCTAAAACCAAATCGTAAATCCCTCGGTCGATAAGTCGCGCGCCCAAATTGCAATCGCCGTAATCCCAAGGAACAACTTTATACTCTCCTTCGCGTTGAAGAACGGTAACGTCGGTCGTCGAAGAACCGAAATCGAAAACCACGATATACGAGCCGTTCTCAATTTTCACGTTCTCTTTACTCGCCGTTCCCGCTTCGGTGCGGTTAACGATATTCAACATCGCGGCCCGAGATTCTTTCTCCAAGCCGACCGACACGTTAATCCCCTTCTTACGGTACTCTTCTATAAAACCGCACGATTCTAAAATTTCTCGGTATCGCTCGACGTCCTCGTCGTTCCAAAGAGTGGGATAGCCGAGACGAAGAAAGAACTCCGAATCGGCGGGGTCGATCGTTTTTTCAAAAAACTCCGTATGTAAAAACAACGCGTCGGTAAACCGAACGACCCTATCCTTAAAAACGCGGTATTCGTCTTTTCCCAGCGTCGAAGGCCTTCGTTTAAAATTGACGGCAAGTTCGACGAGATTTCCGCCCCCGGTTTTATTACGATCAAGATCAAGCGCGGCTTTCCCAATCGTCGTCGCTCCGTCTTTGTCGACCGCTAACAAGGTGGGAATAGGAGTTCCCTGTTGCTCCGCCGTACGACCGGGCATATGCGCGTCTTTAATTCCCTCTCCGGCGTTTCTTCGATAAGAAACCAACGTGTCGCCGTCGCCCAAATCGTAACCGATATATTGCGTCATAATTATGTTCCTTGCGATATTTAGAAATCCTAAGATAGCCTTCGATTAGTCGGCGGCAACGTCGACCGCGTTATTTATTTTGCGGCGTCGCGACTTCGCCTTGAATTTTCACGTTTCCTTCCATTTTAAAACACGGAGAGTAAACGACGCTTTTTTCCAATTCGGAATCGCCGTAAACGATAAATTCCTCCGACGGTTCCGTCGTCGTTTCGAGGTCGGGCCATACCGTTTCCACGTTGAACGCTTTGAACAGCAAGGTTTCGATTCGTTCTTTTTCTTTCGCCGCGTCTTGGTCGCTATAAGTATTCAGCAAACTCAAAATACGATGGTAGGAGATCAATACGCGATTATCCAAAACGGGCGGTTTCGCTTCGACGGGCTCGGGCGTCTCTTTACGGGGCGCGGCCAACGCCAGAATCGAGTCGATATACTCAAGGGCCCGATACAACTCTTGAAAAAAGCTCTCGACGTCGACGTCGATCACGGCGCTCATTTCGCGTCGAAACTCCGCGAGCAAAGAATCGAGCGCGGAATTCAGTTTTTTACCGTCGTCGCTTTTGCGTCCCCCGAAAAACCCGCCGAAAAACTCCTCGATTTGCGCGAGGAATCCCGCGCTCTTCTCGCTGGAAATAACGTCGCGAATAATTCGCAAACAGTCTTCCCGATTAATCCGGTCGGAACAACGCGGCTCGATGCAACGGTAAACAAAACCCGTTTTTTGCAACAAAAGCCCGGCGATTTCGCACTGCCGATTAGTCAAATTGCCGCCGTATTGCGATTCGGGAACATACAATTTAACGCGAACTTCGTCGAGAAGCGACGCGAGACTCTCTTGCTCGACGCCCTTTTGGAGTCGAGGCGCTTGAGAACTCTTGAACGCTTCAAATTCAGTCGCAAGATACGGATACGCTTGCGTTTGTTTTCGTTCGGACACGCGGAACCTCCCGTTTTAAGTCGATTATATAAAAAAGCCGAAAGCGCGGCGAAAGAGATTATTTTCGCTTCGTTGACCCCAATATTTTACGCCGCGCTTAATCGAGACGAGCAACGTAATTTCGCCGCCGCCCGCGTTCAGTTAAAATCCCCTTCCCAGCGATAACTGCAACTTCCCGAACACGTCATATAACAGCTTCCGGAACAATCGCTGCAATCGCCGCTACCTCCAAACGAAATATCGGCGCCGTCTCCCTTGCTCGTAAGGTCGGCGGAATCGGATTTTATTTCAATCGGTTCAAACGACGAGCGGTCGTCGGCCTCAAAATTCGATTCGTTCCCCGACGGATCGCCGTCCGGCAAACCGTCCAATCCCCCGTCCAATCCCCCGTCAAATCCAAAGTTAAAGTCAAAACTCATCGTTCCCCCTTTCCGCCGCCAAAAGCGGCGATAAAATTTCATTAACGACTTTCGCAATACGTTTTTCGTCCGAACTTAACGCGTCGCTTGGTTTACGTTCGAACAAAGCCGAATAATAACGACACGCCGCGATAACTTGCAGTCTGAAGACCCGACAATAATAAGGTTCTTTTCGCGCCGGATCGCCGGTTCTTCGGAAATTCAACCCGTAACAAGTCGGGCAAATCGGCTGTAAGGCGCAATTTCCGCACGCTGGATTTTGAAACGTCGCTTCGCTTAAAAAGTCGATATTCCGCGCAAGGAGTAATTTTGACTTCGATTGAGTCAACGGCGAAAACATATGACAAGGGTACGCCTTGCCGTCGCAATCGTAAACGACGTAGCTTTCCGTTCCCGCGCCGCAACGTCGACGCGGCGAATTCTTGGACGTCGCCGCCCCGAAAAGCGGAATCTTTACAAGCGACGTCGCCTCCTTATCCGGGTTGTTTAAGTAGTAGTCGACCAACCGATCTAATTGCCGAGCGAACTCCGCGAACGTTTCTCGCCGCCAAGGTCGCGTTCCGTGCGCGACGTTAGCGTTCGCGACGAAGCCTCGTTCGGTCAATTCGATTATCCCGTCCGCGAGAAAAGGAACGCTTTCTTCCGAAACGGTCGCTTTTATTTCCGGTTTTTCGTAACACTTTAAGAAAAAATCCAAATCGATCGCGGAAGCGGAAGAGGAGCGATTAATATTTTGCGCTTGAAACGTTCCGTCGTAACTTAACGAAACAAAAAAGATTTTTCTATATCGGAAAATCCATTCTTGGCGTTCCGGAGTCAACAGCGTGCCGTTCGTCGTCGCCGTAACGAGCGCCGGAAGCGGAAGCGTTCGCGAGAAAAGCCAATCCGTTACTTCGCGCATCAAATCGAAACGCAGAAACGGTTCGCCGCCCATGAAGGAAAAGACGAGTTCGTCGCAACCTTCCGAACGTTTGGTCTTTAAAAAAGATTCGATAATCGATTTTGCCGTTTCAACCGGCATATTGTTATCGGTTTTACGCGCGACGTAACAATAGCGACAATTCAAATTGCATTGATGCGTAACGATTAAACCGCAAGTCGCGCGTTTTTTAAGACGGAAGTTGGAATTCATTGGATATTTTCCTGCAAAACGAACATTAACGTTCTTAAAAAACAACGTCGCGAGCGAAATTTTGAATTGCTCCGTTCTCGCCTATCCGTTATTATATTCAAAAAAAAAAAAAATAAACCCCTATTCGACCAAAAAAGCCAAAAAAACGGCGACTTTGTTTAAAAACGAAGTCGCCGTTTGCGCAATTTTTAATCGTTCCGTTTTAAATCGCCCCGGAGAGCGCGAGAACGCCGCGCGAGCCTCCCGCGCTCTTTGTCTAGGCAAGTAAAAATAGGAAAGCCGTAAAAAACTTGAACGGGCTTTTTTGATACGCGACGTCGTTTGAAAATTGTCGGTCGCGATCGCCGTGTTGCGGCGTTACTCTTTGCGCGGATCGTCGAAGCGGCGCGGCGGGTCGCTCGAACGATAGGTGCGCGGACGTCTCGGGAACGGAAATTCTTTCGCTTCGAGGGTCGACTTGTCGAATTCCAACGTTTTCGACAACTTTATCGATTTTAACGTCGGCTCGACGCGTTTTTTCGCCGCCGCGTCGGCTTGGGAGCGGCGCGCTTCTTCCCAAAGGCCCGGAACGACGGCTTGCGAACGCTTCGACGCCGTCTTTTTCGCGATCGCAAACGTTTTCGCGTCGTTTTCCTCCGCGTT